>CAYVZU010000007.1:46959-64560 GCA_964455935.1 uncultured Fibrobacterota bacterium | reverse complement strand
GAACGTCTGGCGAAGTGCGCTTAACCGTGTGTCCATTTTTTCGGGGAAGTATCATGGTGAATGGTTCGCATTGCGATATATCGCAATAAACCTAGCGCAAAGGAGGCCCGTTATGATCCAGTTGAAAAAGGACTTCGCTTACTCTCTCGTGATTCCCACAAGCATGGGTGTCCGCCTCACCCCGGTCAATGGACAACCGTTCCATTGCAGCACCGAATTCATGCTGCTGGTTACCAGCGCGGAATCCAACGTGGGCAGCATTTCTTCCTTTCTAGGTCTTCCGGTGAAGATTCTCACGACCTTCGTTAAGGACAGCCCCATCGCGCGGCTGATTAAGGACAATCTCGCATCGCGTCATATGAGCTATGAAGGCAAAGACGTGGACCAGGGCGGGCCTTGGGGTTACCGCCATCAGTTCAATCTCGCCGACAGCGGCTATGGATCGCGCGGACCCCGCGTGCAAAACGACCGCGCCGGCGAGGTGGGCCGCACATTGAACGTGAAGGATTTCGACCTGGACCGCCTCTTTGGCAAAGAGGGCGTGCAAATCGTGCACATGTCGGGCCTTATCGCCGCACTATCGCCCAAAACTGGAGCATTCTGCCTGGAACTGGCCCGGGCCGCCCGGAAGTACGGAACCCGGATCTCTTTTGATTTAAACTTCCGCGCTTCGTTTTGGAAAAACCGTGAAAAGGACCTTCACAATCTTTTCGCGGAAATCGCCGCTGTTTCCGATATTTTGATTGGTAATGAAGAGGATTTTCAGCTCTGCCTGGGCATTGAAGGGCCCGAGGCCGGGGGAAAAGATCTGGGCGCCAAGATCGAGAGCTTCAAGAGCATGATCAATAACGTCAAGAAAGCCTACCCCAATGCAAAGGTGTTTGCCACCACTCTTCGGCAGGTGATCAGCGCAAATTGCCACCTTTGGGGCGCCATCATGGCTTCCGGAAGCGACTGGCATATTGTCGAGCCGCGCGAGATTGCGGTACTTGATCGCATTGGCGGCGGCGACGGTTTTGTGGGCGGCCTGCTGTATGCAGTTCTCAAAGGATGGGAGCCCGAAAAATGGATCCAATTCGGTTGGGCTACAGGCGCTCTGGCTACCACGCATCTCACCGACTACGCCCAGCCGGCCGACGAGGAGCAGGTCTGGAGCATCTGGCAGGGCAATGCCCGCGTGAGGCGGTAGGCCTCAACAGTTTCTGTAGATCCAGCGACGGCCGCATCACCAAACCGATAAGCGGTCGTTTTTGTTTGCGGAAGAAGCTGGCGGTATCGGCAAAGCGATTGAAAAAAGGACGGGCCTATACCAGGCACTTGCGGAAATCGTCTTTATCGGTGCTCACGGCCATGCCATCCTCTTCAGCAAGGAGGCCCGATTTCACGAGCGCGGCCAGAGATTGGTTCAGCGTCTGCATTCCATACTGCGAACCGAGCTGAATCTGATTATCGATATTGTGGATCTTGTTCTCGCGAATGAGGGCGCGAATGGCATGCGTGGCAATCATGATTTCCATGCCTAGGGCCAATCCACCGCCGGCCCGCGGCAGAAGGACCTGCGTCAGCACGCAGTTGAGCGTCATGGCCAACTGGGCCCGGACCTGGTTCTGCTTGTCTCCTGGAAACACGTCCACAATGCGCGACAGGGTCTGCGAACAGGAGTTCGTGTGCAGGGTGGCAAAGCACAAGTGACCGGTTTCGGCAATGGTCAGGGCAGCCTGGATCGACTCGGCATCGCGCATTTCGCCCAGCAAAACGACATCGGGGTTTTGACGAAGGACGCTGCGCAGGGCATTATGATATGATTTGGTGTCGGTGTTGATCTCGCGCTGGTCCACCGTGCATTTCTTGTGCTGATGGAGATATTCGACAGGATCTTCGATCGTAATAATATGCTCGCTGCGGGTGCTGTTGATGCGGTCGATCATGGCGGCCAGGGTGGTGGACTTGCCCGATCCGGTGGGCCCGGTAACAAGAACAAGCCCATTGGGCTTGTCCGACATTTCCTTCACAATCGGCGGCAGCCCCAATTCATCAAACGAGAGAATATTGACTGGAATGCGGCGGAACGCGGCAGCCACGGTCCCCCGCTGAAGGAAAACATTGGCGCGGAACCGGGCCACGCCGGGTACGCCAAAGGCAAAATCGACTTCAAGATCGTCCTCCAGCTTCTTCTGCTGGCTCTCGTTCATAACCTGATAGCAGAGCTGTTTTGTTCGTTGGGGGGTGAGAACCTCGTCGCCAATCGACATCAGCCGCTTGTTGAGCCGGACCTGCGGAGGCTGGCCCGCGCTCAACAACAGGTCTGTCGCATTCCGTTTTACAATGAGTGCAAGAAGATCCAGAGTCGTGTATTCGGCCATGCTATTTCTTGCTGTCGGTGTTTGACTCCTGCCCGCCGGAAGTCAGCATGGAGGGATCGGTCACAATGCGCGGCGTGATTTCGACGATGAGATTCGATTTACGCATAATTTCCTTGCGTTTTTGGAACAGTCTGCCCAGCAGGGGGATGTCGCCCAGCAGCGGGAGCTTGCGAATATCCAGGGCCTTTTCTTCGGAAATAAGGCCGGCCAAAAAAATGGTCTGTCCGTCTTTGACGCGAACCGAGGTCTTCGTCTTGCGCACGCGGACATAGGGAATATCCTGGTTCTGGCCTTTCCAGCCCACAATGGAAGACACCTCGGGCTCGATCAGCAATGTAATTTCCCTGTCATCGTTCACTTGCGGGGTCATGGTAAGTTTCACGCCCACTTCTTCTTTCTTGACTTCCTGGTTTCCGCCGCCTCCACCCGCCGCCAGATTGTAGGACTGAACGACGTATGGCACCACTTCGCCGATGTGAAGGGATGCCTGGCGGTTGTTTGTGGTTGCCAGTTTTGAATCCATCAGAATTCGGGCATCTCCCTTTTGTCCCAACAGATTCAAAATCAGATTGATGTTAAGAGGCCGAAGCGTCATTTGGTTGGCGCTGTAACCCTTCAGCAGCGGGGTCTGGGGGTGATCGATACCGGTCACAATCGGGGTGAAATTCGACCAGTCGATGCCATACTCCACCAATTTGTCCATAGACACTTCCATCAACCGGGTTTCGAGCATCACCTGGATGCTGGGGTGGTCCACCGATTTCACGATCCTTTCGATCTCGTTGATCACGTGCGGACTGGTATAGCAGACCAGCTTGTTGCCGCCCTCGTCAACCTTGATGTTTTTGGTCAGATCCCCAAGAAACCCGGCCACCTCGGGAGCATTGGCGTACCGAAGCCGAATCACATAGGCCGAGCGGCCCACTTCTTCCTTGAGTTTGTCGGGGGCGGCAATCAGGATCGAGTTGCCAATGATTTCGTACGAAAGCCCGGCTGCGCGGACAATCAGGTCAACGGCTTCATCCAGAGGTGTTTTGTCCAAAATAATCGTGATCTTTTCGGCCCGCACGCCTTCACCCGATACGAAGTTCATGCGCGAGCGCTGCGACAGGACCCGCATGACCTCGGGAAGGCTGGCCTCCTGCGCGGTGAGAGAAATGGGAGTTTTGAGTCTTTCGTCGGTATTCTCCGACACAATGGGCGACCCGTTCTCACGCAGCGTAACCGTGCCGGCTGCTGGCTGGGCTGCGGGAGTTGGGGTTTGCGCGGAAAGGACAACAGCGCCAAAAGCCAGAACCATCAGGCTTGTCTTATAGCTCATGAATATCAACCGGGCCTCCCTTGATTTCTCGTCCGGGCTCTTTGCGGTACCTGCGATTACTTGGGCTTTTCCTGTCGGTTGCCTCGAATGTCATAGAAATACAGGGCCGTGGCACTCTCCAGAACAATGCCGTTCTGGTTTATCTGCACCACTTTGCGGCCGGCCACCACATCGCTCGTTTCGACCGAAAACGAACGCTCTCCATCCATAACAATGGCCGTGTATTGATTCTGCCGATCGTCGAAGATGATGGCTGTGAGCTTGAACTGGTCCGCTTTCTTGCTAGGCGCCGTTGCGAAATGCCGGGCGTTTCCCCGGCCCACCTTGGCGGGCGGAGGCGCGCTGACAACCTGGCGCACCTGGCCCGTCATGGGGTCTTTCCCGCCCAGGAATCCGAAGCTCGCGCGGGAAGCCAGCACATCTTCCAGGTGGTTGACCATGTCAATGAACTTCTGGTCATATCCTTCCGAGGTCTTATGCGATTCGCTCACGATCCGATCGAAATGCATCTTCTTGAGAGTGACGCGGCCCGCGGTGGCCAGAGCTGCAATCAAGGCCAGAACAGCTATGATGTAGTACGTGCGCAAATTCATCATCGCACCCAATATGTGTTGACCCGCATGGTCACGCCGATTTTACCCACCGGCGCCATGGCGGGCCGCAGGGGACCGCGGGTTTCCGAGTCCTGCGAATTCGGGACGCCATCTCGCAGGCTAACCGCAAACCGGTCGATTGTCGTGATTCTGCGGCTGTTCTCGAATTTTGCGCACAACTCTCCCAGCTTAAAGAAATCGCCCTCGACTTCAATATCATAGGCGTAGGTGGTGACACGGCCCTGCGTCACGGGCGGAATGGGTTTGACCGAGATCAGCTTGAGCTTGAGGTCGTTCACGCAGGTGGTCACAAATGAGAAAAACGAAGTTTCCTGTGTCTGGGTCGGCTTCATGCCCGGCAGATCCATGTTCTTAAACACCAGGTCTCGAACGTGGTTGAGGTTTTCCGAAACGATCTTGGCCGTGGCAAGCTTGTTCGAAGTGACAATGCGCTGCTTCTCGATTTCCTTGAACCGGGCTTCATACTTGCGAACAAGAAGGATATCGGTCGCGATCACGGCGGCGATCACGGCCAAAACACCCAGCAAGGCAAGCTGTTCCCGTTTCACAACTACATCCCCGATTTCTTGTTCGAGACAAAATCGAAGCTGACGCGAAGCCTGTCGCTGTCATCCTGGCGCTGCGTGGACCGGAAATACGTGGCGGGGAAGACATCGCTATAGCTGCTGTCGGCCCGCAATGCATTCAGATAGCGGTCCACCACAACCAACTGCTCCTGGTTGGGAGAAATGTATCCGTAGCCGCTGGCGTCGTAGTTCACGCCGTCGAAGCCGAATTTTGTGATCCAGAAATTGGCCGGAAGGTGCTGGGCCATGGACGCCAGTTTCTTGGTCCAGAAAATGCGGCCGTTTTGGAGTTGGTCGAGCAGCTCGATATCGGCCTTGTTCACGATCATCTTGGTTGCCTGGTATCGACGGTACTGGGCCTCGATCTGCGCCAGCTTCTCTTCTTCCCGGCCAATGACCATCTGCATGAGAATGATGTTGATGACAAGGTAAGCGACTGAAAGCGCAAGGATTCCCAACGAAAAGCCGGTCAGGGTGTAAACCCGCAGTTTCTTGGCTTCCGCAAGTTTTTCCTGGATGCGCAATTCGCGCACCAGGTTGATCCGGTATTTCATGCGGCACCTACTCGGTATCGGTTCTCATGGCCAGCGAAATGGCCAAATCGAACTTCCCTTTGGGCAGGGGTTTTTCGATTCCGCATTTCTTGGCCAGGTCGGTCGATGGTACGGTAAAGCGCGTCCGGCGCTGAATCATGGCCAGCAACTCGGGCGCATCGGCGTTCTCGCCCAGCACGTGCATTCCCGAGAACCCGGAAACGCCAAAGCTCTGCTGGTAGAAACTCATGGACCGGACAATTTCCTCGCCCAGGGCCTCGACCTTGCGGGCTTTTTCGTCGGGCGCAATGTTTTTGCCTTCGCCAAAAATTTCGCTGGACGCAAAGTAAATTGCACGGTGAAAAAACGGGCAATCGGCGCCATCAAGGACAAGGGTGCAAACCGCGGGGCCCATATGGGCGACAATCGCGGCGCCCTCGGGCCGAGGCTCTTTGCCCTGCAAAGCCCAGAAGGCATTGGCTACGGCGGTTGGCAGAACATCCACCACATCGGGTTCGAGATCGGCCCTTTCCATCACCTGAAGGTGCTTGGTCAACAGGGCATTGGCCGACGCCGCGACCAAGGCGCGCACGCGGTCGTCTTTTTCCACTTTTCCCATGACCTGATATTCAAGGGTCGAGCCGCCCAATTCGAACGGCACGTTCTTGCGGAGTTCGAATTTCAGCGCGGTTCTCATTTCAGCGTCGGGCAGGGAGCGAAACGGAACCTCGGCCGCGAACACCTGTTTTCCGCTTACGCATGTGGAGACGGTGCATCCGCTGTCGTAGAAGCTCTCGCGCAATTCGCGAAGCGCTTTGACCAGTTCATCTTCTTTGACAAACTCGCCTCGTTTCTCTTCCAGACCTTCCAGAAGAAAAGCGGTATCGGGACCCACTTTTTTGCACCCAAGCCTGGCCGCCCGAATCCCCAGGTGGTCGTATTCAATCCCAATTATGGCGCTGGTCTTTTTTGCCATGAATTCCTGCGCAACTCCTAAGTTCTTACAGAGATAATATAATTAGTTATGGGGAGGGGTGAAAGCAGGAAAGAAGGAGGCCAAGGGGTCGGGGAATGGGGGTTGGGCCTGAAGAAATGCCGGAATCGAGTCCTGACTGGAACCGGTCCCAGGTTAGCCCCTCTTTTTAGTTGGCGATAATGCGGTTGGCCCATTGCCCACTGTTGAGCAGATACATGTTCTGGCCGGACATTTCAGGGTCCTCGGCCTTTGCATTTGGGGCAAAGGGCGGCGAAATGAGATTGTTGACGAAACGGTTGTCCTGGTGGTAATTCGGACGCAGACCCTTATATCGCGCACTTGCAGAATCGTATGCCATTGTACCAGGCTCCCTCCTTGTCACAACGCTGCCATAGAAATGAAGGTCCTTCACTCCCGTATAGCCCCAGGTTGGGGTAAGGTCCCAGACCCGGTTTGCATAGATGTTGGCCATTACAACCAAGCCACTGTCTCTGATATAATTGGGGTTCGCGCCGGAGGCAAACTCGGAGTAGATGTTTATGTCCATTTCCATGTGCTTGCTCCAGCTTACGCCGGCCATTAGGGCCAGGCAATCGTCATTGTTGGGATCGTTTACGTCCTTGTTTCTGTAAGTGATGTCGTTATCAATGAAAATATGACTCGAATGGTTAGCAATGGTCAACCGACCATCTAGCTGGCCGTGAACAAAAGTCGTGGCATGTGCCAAAATAATGTTGTTGGGAACATCACCGGGTGTGTTTAAGTTGTATTCCCTAAACTCCCTCCATTGCCCCGCCACCCCAATGTTGACGTCAACTATGTTGTCTCTTAATACAATTTGGTACATGTCATTCTTCCATTGAGTACATTCGCCGGCTGTCCACTGGGTGCAGGTCTGCGTGGCCAGTTCCGGCAGGTACCTGCAATTCGTTTGTGGCGGGACAGGGTTGCCCGGGACTGCAGGGGGGGTGAAATATTTCAGGACACTCGTGTTTTCGACCACAATGTTTGTACCATTCGAGTATTCGGGCAACCGTTCCCTCATCCAAGTGGTGTGCTCGGCATTTGTGGTTCCGCCATAATCGGCCAATCTGGTTCCGTCGAACTCAATTCCCCGGTTGTAGGGCGCATCCAGGTAAGCCATGGCATCACCCGTGCCGGTTGTCATGGCGCCTGTCACCTTGCGACCGGTTGACATTCCGGGGTGGATCATCACTTCGCCATTTACATGGAAGTTGCCCTGGATCACTGATTCCTTCCACCATGTGGTCGGGGATTGGTCCATAAGACAGGCGTATTTGTTCAGCGACGTAACCGTCACATTCGAGTATTGGGTGAAATTGGCCAGGCCCGACGAAAGATCGGTCGTGCAGGAAAACGTGTATTGCCGAATGTTGTTGGAGTTAATCGAACTTGAGACCGCGACAGCGGGGAATGAATACCCGTTTAGACTCGAAACGCCGGTGATCGATGAAGTGATGTTGCCATTCAAGCTTGGCAGTGGGTATTCGTTACGCTTGGAGAGATAGCGCAGGGCCAATCGAATGGCGCCATCATTGACCCAATAGCTCTTTACAACATCCACATCGAACCGGTGCAATTCGCCGCCCCGGCTCACAAGGCGCAGTGTGCCAATGCCGATTATGGAGAAGATCGCTGCAAAGGCGAGGGCCGTTATGAAGGTACTGCCGAATTGGCCTAGGAAATACCATTTTTTCTTCATAGGATCACGCCTTTTCCTGTGTTACGCCACTTCACCAAGTCCTCGCCACGTCCCCCCCGCCGCCCATTGCGCGGACAACAACGGGGTTGGTATAATCGGGCACCAAGCCCGCCAAAGGCCCCAGGTCCGCCGGTGCTTGCACCGTTTGCTGATACCAATTCCTGCACCGGGCCGTTCCCAATACGGGCGCGTAGGAGTAAGTAATGCCCATTACGGTTTTGTATGGACGTATATCGAAGCTGACCGTTGTGCCGCTTTCATGGACTGTGAAACTGCTCGTGGACCGTATTCTGCATTGATAGGCAAAAACCGAATCACGGGCGCCGCCCAAGCCCACTTTTCTCACAAAATAGCCGCCGGCGGTTACATAGTAACGCACGGTATCGCCATTGTCTTTAAAAAGCTTAATGGCTTTTAGGCCGGACACAGTGGAAACTGGCGGTTTCGTGGAATCGACCTGGGTCACATACCTGGTCTCACGCAGCTCCCGCTGAATCATTTCACCAATCACCGACCCGGCGTGCTGAATCTGGCGCTCGGCATCCACCCGCCGGGTCGCTTTTCCGCTATAGGATATGAAGGTCAAGGCGACAATGCCCATTGTAACCGCAATGGCACTGGCCACCACCGCTTCAACAAGGGAAAAACCTTTCTGATTTCGCATTGTGCGCGCCTTCTTGCTTTCTTTATAACCGCACAGATCCCATAACGCCCCCATCCCATCCTTCCCCCGCAGGGTGAAGGTGCCTAAGGAAGTCCCCCCTACGGGGGATTTAGGGGGCGTGCCGGATAGGTAGCTTTCTTCCATCAATTTGCGTCCACAAAGGTAATGGCCGTCTGCAATGTTTCACTACGCGCTTCTCCGTCCTCCTGGTATGCGATCCTTGCCCGTACAATCTTCGCAGGAAAAGTCCTGGCTTCCGCGCCAATTGTGGAAGTGCACGATACGGAATCAATTTGAATATACATAGTCCCGTTCAGCGGTGAACTGCCCTGGTTGTCCAGCACAACCGTACCGATTTCTCTTTCTGCGCATGGCGCCAAAGAGGTATAGGACTTGTACGAATAGGCCGGGTTTTCGAGAATCCGTTCCAGCTCCTGGTACGCCCTTCGCCGAAGCATGGTTTCGTGCGTGATTTCCGACCCCTGGCCCACCACGGCAAAAATAACGCAGACCGCGACGGCCAGAAGCACACCCGCAATCAGGGACTCCAGAATGCTTGCGCCATGGTTGTTAATAGCTATTCCTCTCAACATGCGCCACCTCGGATCGACTCTCAAGCTCTTACCCATTAAGCGCTTTACTCCATAGGCGGAGTCTTTTCTTTCCCAGACTTCGACAGTGCCAATTATAGACTGACCCATCTGGCTGATCCCGACAGTTTGGGATACAGCTTGAATTTATCAACGGTGCCCTTCTTCACGGTAATAAAATAGCCGGTACCCAAAGTAGCGCTCGCTAGCAATGCTGGAAACGCATAGGTCCAATCGGTATCCGACGGATTGGTTATTCCCAGCGTTGTCCAGTTACTTGCGGTCAGATCGATACCGCGGCTATGCTGATGCGCTATGGCCGCCGCAATCAATTCGCAATTGGACTTTGCCTTATCTGCCCGGGCTCCTGTCACATAGGAGTTGTATGCGGGAATGGCAATCGCGGCCAAGATGCCCATAAGGACAACTACAACAATTGCTTCGATAAGCGTAAAACCTTTTCTTGAGTTTTTCATAAAACCAACCCCAAAAGACCGGGGCCCTTCGACAGAGAAAGGCCCCCGGTTTTTAGTACGAAAAAGACTTCACTGGATCAGCCGCTGGACTATTCACATGTTTCGCAGTTACTGTGCCCGACGCGCTTGCATTGCTAACAGTAATCGCTATGTCCGTAGGCGCATTGATTGTGGTGTTTCCGGATGGTGCAGTACAGGTGATGGTACCAGTTACTGTACCCGGAAGACCCGTTCCAGACAAAGTACCCGCCGAATTAACACATGCGCCACAGAAACTGGCAATAGCACCACCGGCATTCGAGGCTGCATTTGTTCTTGCGGTAGCCACGTAATTTACATAGATACCAATGGCCACTGCTGCCAAAGCAGCAACGATTACCGCCACAACAATTACCTCCACTAGCGTGAACCCCGGATTGCGCGGCTTCATTCTCATTCCCTTCAAAATAGCGGCCAAGTAACAGCCAAAGACCACTAATAGATAAATGTCTGAACGGCTTCTGCTGCAGGGCTGTTCGCGTGCTTGGTTGTAACCGTGCCTGTTGCAGCTGCGGCACTAATAGTGGTTGTAATGTTTGCAGGAATTACAATTGTCGTGTTTCCAGTGGAAGGCGCAGTACATGTGATGGTCCCTGTGACGGTACCAGGCAACCCAGTTCCGCTCAGCGTGCCAGCAGAGTTAATGCAGGCACCGCAGAATGAAGCGACAGCACTGCCGGCATTCGCCGCAGCATTGGTTCTGGAAGTATTTACATAGTTCAGATACACACCAATAGCCACAGCAGCCAAGGCCGCCACAATCACGGCCACAACGATCACTTCAACCAGTGTAAAACCCTTCTGTCCTTTACGCATAAACATTCCTCCCCCGTTTGGGTGATTCTTGTGCAAAATCGGCGAACACGTTAAGCCCTAAATGATGTGCCCACCTCCTCCTTTCGAAAAAGCGGGTAAATCCCATGCTTTGAACAGGCGAAAACAAATCTACTATTTTATAATCTATATACAAATGTCTGTTTTGTAAATACCGGGCGCCAGCGGCTGTACTTAGCCGCCCATGAGCTTTCCAACATTGAAAATGGGCAAATAGAGGGCGATCAGGATCGATCCTACAATACCGCCCAGGAGAATGATCAGAAACGGCTCGATGATCGAGGCTAGGGAGTCCACCGTTACCCTGATCTCGCGCTCGTAGAACTCGGCTGCCTTGCGCAACAAGGCGTCAACCTTGCCGCTTTCCTCGCCGGTCGACACAAGCTGGGAAACCAGGACCGGGAAGATCTTGGTCTTATCCAGGGCCGTGCTAAGCATATCGCCTTTTCGAAGATTATTATAAACGTCCTGAAGGCTGTTCGAGTAAACAAGGTTCCCCACTACAGCACCAGCGATTTCCGTGGCTTGTAAAATGGGGATGCCGCACTCAAGAAGCAGGGCCATGGTCCTGGAGAAAAGAGCCCAAATGTTCTTTTTAAGAATAAGACCAAAGACCGGGATCCCAAGCAGCAGCTTATGGATCAGCAGTTTCACCCGGTCATCTTTGGCAATGGCCACTTTTAGCCCAACCACGGCCGCGATACCAAGGAAAAGCACGATCAGGATGTTATGCACGATTAAATCGGAGATCGTTACCAGTATCTGCGTGGGCATGGGAAGTTGGGCGCCCATACCCGCATACATATTCGAAAAAATGGGCACCAGCTTCCACATGATGCCAATGACCAGCAACGTAACAAAGCCCAGGACAAAACTGGGATAGCGCATGGCGCCCTTCACCTTGGCGCGCATGGCTTCCATGCTTTCCATATAAGTCGCCAGCTCGTCCAGAACCCGGTCCAAGGCACCCGCGATTTCGCCGGAATGGGCCACTGCAATGTACATGGAGTTAAAGGCGCCAGGGTGTTTGGCAATGGCATCGGCGAAGGTATAGCCGGCAGATATGTCCTCGCCTACCGAAAGCAGAATTTTTTTAAAGACAGGCTTTTCGTTTTCCGCCAGCCGCGTAAGTGCCCGCGCAATCGAGACGCCGCCCGCGACCATCGTGGCAAGCTGACGGGTGAAGAACACCACATCCTTATAGGAGACCCGGGTCTGCATTCGCAACAAACTCTCGTTGAGCTTGTCCATGAATGTCTGGCCCTTGATGGTGCCGTCAAAGCGAAGTTCTTCGAATATAATGGGTGTAAGCTCTTTTTGCGCAAGCCGGTCAAGGGCTTCGTCCGAGCTTATGCCTTCAATGATGCCGGTGACAACCCGGTCTCGGGGATCGCGTGCTTTATAACTGTATCTTGGCATAGGTGAAAAGCCTAGGAAAGTGGGCAGGATAACTGGATGACGGATCTCATGTTCTGCAAATCGCCGGAAGATCCCGTAATCCAGTCTCTTCGTCCGCCTTTGTCAGTCCTCAATTTTCTTTTTCATGTCCTCGGAGCGGTCATACATGTCCTGCATGGCCGGAAAAAGCTCGTCGCTCTTCTTCTTGATGGTATCGCTTTTCTTATCACCTTTCACAATCACTCCAAGAGTGATCCCGAATGTCGATTCCACTGGACCATTATCCCAAAATACGTCCGCGCTGGGGCTGCCATTGGCGTAGAGAGAAATGTAGCCTCCCTCCAGCGGTGATTTGAATAGGGCTTCGACATAACCGCGAACGACATTCCTGTTCGAGAAAGACCCGTAGTCGACATTGGTGCGGGTATTGGACATATTGCCGGCAATGATGTGGCCCTTGACCCCGCCCTGGAGACCAAAGTACCGTCCAATTTTTAGTGAAAGACCAAGAAAAGGATTTAGGAGCGCCCCGCTGTAGAGAGTGCTTCGTTTGTCGCTGCTGTGCAGGTACGACGCATCGAGCCCGCCCGCGACCTGGACGTGGTCGATGAAGACCGGGGTGACCAGCGCAATGCCGCCAAACGGCGCAGGCCCAAATCCGCCTTCGAACTCGGTTTGCCGATACTCCTCGACATTGAAGTCCTCGACACCAAACCCCGCCTCGCAGATAAGAAACGAAAATGGCGCGGCAGACACGGAAAGCCCGTGGAATTGCGAGGAGGAGTTGACGTCTTGTTCGGTAATGGCCTGGCCCCGAACAAGGCCGTAATATTCGACCCCAAAAGAATGGGCCGAGTATTCATGCGTGGGCAAGGCAAAAACGCCGCCGAAGCAGCACACAATGGCTGAGAATAGAAGCGTGGCTTGTTTTTTATGCATCGCGGCTTACTCCACAACCTTCAGGAGGAAACGCTCGCCGTCTTTGTCCCGAATACCTTGCGACTCGGCATTGACATTAACCAACAGCCGGCGGGCGAACTGCCGCGGGTAGGTGAGCTTGGTATCGGCTACGCCGTTTATGGTCGTCACGGACTTTTCGATGACCACGGCAAAATCGTTCTGGTGAAATTCGAATGGATTGCCCTTCCAAAATGGAAGCATTTCCCAAAGCCAGAACCGGAAGTCATGCGCGGGCGATGTATAGAATATTGCGGGAAGATCCTTCACATTGTTGTTGTTGTAGTCGTCCCATTCCGTGTTGTCACGCCGGCCATTCTCGTTTAGGTCCGCGTAGATCCAACTCCCGTTATCGCCTCTGATTCTTGGCTCGCCGATCCCGGTGTTCATGCCCTCGTAGGCA
This sequence comes from uncultured Fibrobacterota bacterium, assembly GCA_964455935.1. Taxonomy (GTDB): domain Bacteria; phylum Fibrobacterota; class CAYVZU01; order CAYVZU01; family CAYVZU01; genus CAYVZU01. The sequence goes on along the minus strand of CAYVZU010000007.1, from coordinate 51,103 downwards.
ATTGCCGCCTCTCTTGGGAGGCGAATGATTCGACCCGTGGCCGTTTGGCCTACCAAGCTGTCCGGGTTTTCATCATTGAGAACAGTGTAGATCTCCTGGAAAGCCTGCAACTCCACGGAAATGGTGTCGTCCAGAGAATAGCTTAACGCCGTATCCTGCGTGATATGTCTGATCACCATTACACTGGGGAAGAGCCAGGAACGCGCATTGGGCACATAGATGGTATCGGTATAGGTCCTGATGGGCAACGCATCCCGGTCTGCATTAATCTCGATCTTGGTGGTGTCGTATTGCGTACCAAGATTCACAACAGGGTGGACTGTATCGCATACTCCGTTGTTGTTAAAATCCCAGAAGAAATCATCCGAAAGCGGATCGTAATCCACTGCGCCGAGGCCATCAAAATCATCGCCGCGCCGCGCAATGGTGTTATAGACATCAAGCTTCAAATCGATATTGTCATCCATGCCGAAGTTGTTATTGACGTCCTCGAATGGAACATCCAGGTAACGATAGCCAAGTTCCGCCTTATCTTCGGCATCGCTCCCCAGACCAGCCCATTTAAGCAGGTGTTTCCTGTAAACAGCCATCCCCGAAACCACGGCACTAAAGTGCACCGGTGTTCCATCCGCAACGGGGTTTCCGTTAATGTCTTGAATTACAGCGCCCACATTGTGGCTGAAGGTACTGGGGTTCAGATTGCCTGCCATAGGAACAGTGACCGTATCATCCTGCGGACGTGAGACGGTTACAATAAAGGGGTCGCCCGAGATTGTGAGTTTGGACGAGTCGGCAATGGGACCCACGTATGCCGCTACTTCCACGCTCCGGTAGAAACTGGGCACATCTCCGGCCACCAGTTCACTTTGCGCCACGCCATTGCTGGCTTGCGAAACCGGGTAGCGAATCGAGTCGCCGCCGCCCGGGCTCTGGAGCAGGACGAAATTCACATTGACCCCGGAAACCATGTTTCCGTTGGCGTCTTTAATCGTGGCCATCAGAGTGGCAACGCCTCCGCGGACTCGAATATTATCGGGGGTTACCGCCAGATCCACGCTGGCTGCAGGGCCGGCCAATACGCCTATGGTTACGCTTGCAATCCCGGCCGATTGGTCCGCGGCCCTTACTTCCACCTTGGCTACGCCCGAAAAGTCGGGGCTCCGCAGCCAGGTCGACGCCGTTCCATTGCTGCCGGTGGTCACGGAATCGTCCGTCACAATGCCCGCATTGGCGGCAAAGATGATGACCTTATTGGGAACCACCGCCCCGCTGTTGTCCCTATATGTCGCGGTAACCCGGATCGAGTCGAGGCCGCCCGCCACCATGCTTGACTTGGAAGCCACCAGGGTAAGATTGCTTGTGGAGAATTGAATGTCCTTGGTAACACTGCGGTTAAGTCCCGAAGCCTGCACGATCACCCGGCCCGCGATGGATGAAGTGACCTGAATCGAGCCTTTTCCATTTGCGTCGAGCTGCGCCGATTTGGTCTTGCTGCCGTCGAGAAAGGCGCCAATGCTGGTGGTAATTGAGAAGGTCACCATATCGCCGCCAATGGCGTTTTTCGAAGCGTCCTGAACCACCACCTCGATAAGCGAGGTGTCGTTGACCGACAGGTCGGACGGGGTTGCGTTCAACGTAAGCCCGATTCCGGCAAAAATGACGCTCACCGTGTCGCGCAGGTCTGTTTGCCCGGCCACCTCGGCAATGACCATGCAGACGCCATTGACCGGCGTGCTGCGCAGCGTTGCAACGGCCCGGCCCGCAGCGTCGGCAATGGCATACCCGTCGATTACACCCAGGTTGGTCGAGAAGCGCACCGTGTCGCCGGCTAAGGGATTGTTCTTTTCGTTGGTAACGATGGCCGTAATGGATGCATTATCCGTATTGTCCGCATTGAGCTGCGATTTCGAAGAATAGAGTCGCAAGGCGCGGATGGACTGAACGCTCGTTTGCGTGCCGGTGGGAATCGTCGTCCAGAAACGGACCGTGTCCGTATCCGAAGCGCCCAAGGCCGAGGCGGAAATGACATACGTTCCCTGGCTGGATTTGCTGACGGTTGTCGAGAATTGGCCGCTTGTTGTCGTTCCCATAGTGTCGGTTGTCCCGGTAAGCCGCACCAGGGCATTTGATACCAGTTGGCCCGCGCCATCGACAAGCCGAACCGCAACCGGAACATCGGCATTGAGCAGGGCGTCGCTGAAATCGGTGGCAATGCTGAGCTCCATGCCGGACATATGAACATAGGTACCCACCGTCACGGTGGAGTCTTCGGTCTCCATGCTGGCCCAGACAAGGGCATCGGTGTTGATCTGCTCGGCTGTGAACGCGACAGACGCTTTTCCCGTGGAGTCTGTGGTGGCGTATTCCTGAACGACTCCGTGATTCGCATGAAAAGTGACCAACCGGCCGGCCACCGGGTTGTGATTTTCATCGTAGATTACAACGAAGATATTCGCGACATCGGTTTTGCTGGCCAAAACCGAAGTGGGGGAAGCATAGATGCTCATGTTGCCGTTGGTCGAATCCAGGCCGGGGCCGATAATGGAGCCGCCCTGCCCGGGAGTCACCGGCTGCTCGCCCAGGTCACACGAGATCGCTAAAAGCATAAGACCGGTCCATAGCAAAGCCGGGATTCGAATTGTTCTTGCCAGACGCATTGACTTCCTCCCTTGGTGGAGACAGGCCAGGCATGCAACGCAAACGGCGTAGCACCGCCATTGCGCAGTTCCAGGTTTAAGAATAAGAAACATTCTTATTGAAGCGAACATCAAGGAATAGCGGACAATCCGGCGCCCGCTGCGAGAAATTCTTTCCGGGTACCTTGATTTGGCGGCTGGAGCGTAATACATTCCCTGCTTGATTCTTTCATTGCGGCCCCCATCTTTGTACTCTTGGTGACTCTGTTGTGAATAATTGCTTGATTCCTTGATTTGCGGCCCCAAGGCTTTTTAGATTCCTTTAATGGTTCTTTTTACGCGGAAATTCTGGTACCAGTTCCGGCATGATCCGCGCGGGGTCATCGATTTCCTCGAGAAGCGCAGCAGTCACATCGTCCTTCCGATCCTGAAATTCATCATTTTTTGGCGCGTGGTCTTTTCCGAATACTGGATGAATCACTGCATTACCCGCGCTTCGGCCCTTAGTTTCACGCTGGTTCTGGCCTTGATCCCTTTAATGGCTTCGCTGTCATTCATGCTGGCGACCATGATCGAGGTGCATCCGCAGGAGGTGGAGGAAATCGTCACGCTTTTTCTGCCCTTCGCTCCCCCTTCCATTGTTGATCAACTTTCGCGGTTCTTTGTCAACGCCCAGAAACTGCGGGGCGTGGGCATTCTGCTGCTGGTTGTTGTTGCCGTGGGTCTCTTTGGAACGATTGAGGAATCCGTAAACACGATCTGGAAAGTCACGGCCGCACGGTCGATTCTCAACCAGCTCCGGACTTTTACCATGGTCATGGTCTGGGGGCCTTTCTTCTTCTTTGCCTCATTCCGGTTTCGGCAAAGCCATTTTCTGGACTTTATTTCCAACTACTTTTTCCTGATCGAGACTCTTCCGTCCCTGCTGGTCGTGTTCGGGTTCGCGGTTCTCATCTGGCTGATGCCTAATACGCGGGTGCGGCCGCGCGCCGCGCTCCTGGGCGGGCTGATTGCGGGCGCCCTGTTCGAATTGGAACGCTGGGGTTTTGGGGCCTATGTACGCGCATCCATCCAGACGCGAACGATCTACGGCGCCTATGGAATCCTTCCATTTTTCCTGATCTCGCTGTTTGTAGCGTCGCTATTCGTACTCTTCGGCGCCGAGGTGGCCTATGTGTATCAGAACTTCTGGCCCTTGTTGCGCACGAAGCGGCGTTGGGACCGGCGGACAACCGATTACAAGACCTACATTGCGCTGCGAATGCTGATGGATGCAATCCGGGCCTTCTCGAAAAAGCGGCCGCCGCCCGGCCTCGCCGATTTCATGATGCGTTACGAGTTAACCGAGCCGCAGGCCCTGGGCGTGGTGAATTCGCTGATCCACGAAGGGTTTTTGCACACGGTCAACAATCGCGACGCCTATGTCCCCACCAGCGACCTGTCGCAGATGCTGATCAAAGACATCGTCGACAAGATCGAAAGCGAAAGCAGGAAGATTCTTCCCATTC
>CAYVZU010000007.1:1312-46949 GCA_964455935.1 uncultured Fibrobacterota bacterium | reverse complement strand
CGGCTGCGGGCCTGGATCCACCCAAGCCTCGAGGGACTGACAGTGGCCAAGATGCTTCGCGACCTGGACGAGAACGAGACTGCCCAGCAAAACCTCGAACGTCAGCGCGCCAGCGCGGACAAGCTGCTGTAGCACGGCAATCCGGGCGCCTGGCCTGGGACGGTTCAATCATAAGCGGCAAGTCTGTGCCATCGATGCTCAAGTCCGGGTTTGTTCCTCTTCCCTGTAATTCCTTATCTTTTTGTAATGTAACCACTCAGGTCCCGATTGTCATTTCGAGCGAAGCGAGAAATCTTTATTGTCCGATGAAAGGATTTCTCCTCGAAGACTCGTCGAAATGACAACACTTCCGCACATTGGAACCTGAGCAGTTGCTTTGTAATTACGGTTAATCACAAGACATTACTGCCGCACGCAAATGCGCGTGCCGCATGGAAGTTCTGAATGCGCCTATCTCCCAATCTGGGTGGCACGCACTTGTGCGTGGCCTTGCCTCTTCTTCTGTTTTGCGCCTCCGCAACGGCCGCTGTAAAGACCGCCGTTGGCGCGCCCTTGCCCGTGAAGGCGGATTCGCTTAGGGCAACGGCGCCGGCCCAAGTGGAAACGCCGCGGCGCGGCGTCTCCCCCAAAAACGGGCCGCTGGACACAACGCACGCCAAGGCCGCCCCCGATACGATCGATTACGAGGCGCGCTCGATTCGCTACGATGTCGAGAATAAAAAGCTGTTCCTCCGCGGCAAGGCCAGGGTTCGTTATCGCGAGATCACGCTGACAGCGGACTCGATCACCTATAACACCCAGACATCGGTCCTGGAAGCCGAGGGCGGACCGAAACTGGTCGACGGAAAAGACGAGATTCGGTCGGAGCACATGGCCTACAACGTGAAGACACGCTGGGGCAAGGCAAATTACGGCACAACGCGCATGGAAAAGGGTCTTTACAACGGCCAAACCATTCGCAAGGCCGAGGACGAAATATTACTGGTTTCGAGCGGCGATTTCTCCACCTGCGGCATCGAAGATTCGAGCCACTATTATTTCTACGGCCGCAGCATGAAGATCATTGCGCGCGACAAGGTGATTTCGCGGCCCGTGGTCATGAACATCGCCGACGTCCCGGTGGCGGCCCTTCCCTTTTTTGTGTTCCCCATCAAGGGCGGCCGGCGTTCGGGCGTGCTGATGCCGCGCTTCGGCGGCTCGGAATACGCGAATGCCGGAAAAGGCACCCGGTATCTGGACAACCTGGGCTATTATCTGGCGCCGAACGATTATATGGATTTTTTGGTGCAGTCGAAGGTGACTGAGTTCCGGGACGTTCAGGTTGTGGGCCAGGCCAACTATGCAATACGCGATTGGCTCAACGGCAACGTGCGCAGCTCCATGTTCCTCAGCGATCAGGACGCGGGCATCAACCGCCGGTGGGATTTCACGTACAGCCACAACCAGAACCTGACGCCCGATCAGACCTTCACGTTGCGCGGATCGGGAACGCTGATGGGCGACCGCGACTACCACGCCCAAACCAGCGACAGTCTTAGCGAGATCATCAATCGCCGGCTCAGCGCGAATCTGGCCCTGGCCAAGCGATGGCCCGAGAAGAACATATCGTTGTCCCTATCGGGGGATCAGAGCCGTGATTTGATCTCGGATCGAACCGATACCCGGCTTCCCGCCTACCAGTTCGATTTCGGCAGCCGCCTTCTTATTCCTCCGCCCGCATCGGTCAAATACGAGGAATCGGAACAGAAATGGTTCCACAATATCTACTATGGTTTCAGCAGCGCGGGGTCGCGAAGAAGCATTGATTCGGCCCAGACCTTGACCCACGTGGGCGCGCAGCATTCCTTTCGGTCCCGGGCGCCGCAGAAGGTGCTGCGCCATTTCACGGTATCGCCCTACTTCGATTACAGCGAGTCCTGGTTTGACAGCCGGCTCGATTCCCTCCTTGTCGTCACCGGGGATACAGCCCGCCCTGATTCGTTTGGAATCGATACAACCACCGGGTTTTACCGCCGGGGCCGCACCAATCTTGGCGTCTCGGCCAACACCCGGTTTTACGGGATCTTCCCGCTGGCCGCGGGCCGATTCGCCGGTATCCGGCACACCGTCGAGCCCACGATCCGCTACAACTTCAGCCCCGAGCAGCTTGGCGGGTGGCATTATCGCCACGTGGGCATGGGCGATGCCGGCGACAACGCCAAACAGAAGGCCGTCAGCATGGGAATCAGCAATTTATTTCAGGGCAAACTGCAGGCCGATTCGGCCCAAAGAAAGCCGGAGCGGAAATTCACCTTTCTCAATCTTGGCCTGTCGACCGGGTATAATTTCGCGGCCAAGTCGAGGCGCATGAGCGATTTGAGGATAAACGCGAACACAAACATCATGGGAAAACTTGGCCTTACCTACAACAGCAGTTACAGTTTCTACAATCCCCAAAGCGAATGGGTACAGCCATGGCTGACCGGCCGCGATTACCAGGCAAGCACCGGGTTCCGGCTGTCGGGCCGATGGTGGAACGGCGAAGTCCTGGCCAGCCCTTCCGCTGCCCCAGGTTATGGCGCCTCGGGCGCCGATGACGCCTGGGACCTGTCGGTCCACAGCAGCTACTCGTACAGGCTGTCACGGCAATTCGACGGTCTCGAATTGGCTTCGAAGAACTATGGCCTCGACGGCAACGCGAGCATGAAACTGACGCGCACATGGAAGATGGGATATTCGGCCCGCTATGACTTCAACAGCAACCAACTGGTGAACCAGCAGGTGAACCTGTCAAAGGACCTGCATTGCTGGCAGCTTGTGTTCAACTGGACGCCGACAGGCCCGGCCAAGGGATACTACTTCAAAGTGGATATCAAGGAGATTCCGGACCTGAAAATCGAGCGCCAGAAGCACGATACCGGGAGAGGATACATTTATCAGTAGCCAGTTGCGAGTCAGGACAACATGCGAAGACAACCGGGAATGGGGCCGCACGTTCTTTAACGTGCAGGTTCCCAGTTTCAGAAGCCTGACCGGAAAATGACTTGTAGGGACATGGCATGCCGTGTCCCTACAAACATGCTGGAGCCATGGCCCTTTTCCTTTCTGCCTGTAGCCTCTTTCCCGCACCCCTACTTGATCGTCCGATTAATCAACGTCAAAAACTCGTTGCGGGTGGCAAGGTCGTCGTGGAAGCTGCCCAGTACCGACGAGGTCGTCATAATTGAGTTCTGCTTCTCCACGCCGCGCATCATCATACACAGGTGCTGGCATTCCATGACCACCCCAACGCCCTCGGCATCCACGGAGGTTTTAATGGCCCGGGCGATTTCGGCCGTAAGCCGTTCCTGAATCTGAAGCCGCCGCGAAAAGATTTCGACGATGCGGGCGATTTTGCTTAAGCCCAGGACTTTCTTGCGCGCAATATAGCCAATGTGGCAACGGCCAAAAAACGGCAGCATGTGGTGCTCGCAGAGGCTATAGACCTCGATATCCCGCGCGATAATCATGTTGTTGGCTTCGGATTCGAAGATCGCGCCGTTGATGGCGTCTTTCACGGATTTCCCGTAGCCATCGGTAAGGAATTGGTAGGAGGCCGCCACCCTTTGAGGCGTGCGCAGAAGCCCCTCGCGGTTGGGATCCTCGCCCAGTTCGGAGAGAAGTTCGCGGATCAACTCGGCAACTCGTTTCTCATTCATGGATAAGTTCCTTTCGCAGGTTCGAACTGAAGGGTTCGACAGGTTTCGTTTTCCGATTCCCAAACCGGGACACGACTTCCGCAAGAGACGCCCCGCCGGGCAAAATCATTTTCGGATCAAGTTCAAACAAGGTCTGAGCGACAAACCAGCGCTCGTAAATGTCGGGATGCGGCAACACCAGCCCCGGCTCATTCACGGTCACTTCGTCGTAGAGGAGAATGTCCAGATCCAGGGGCCGGGATGCATTTTTATCTGCTCCGCGAGTTCTCCCGCAGTCCGCCTCGATTTGGCTGAGGACCTTCTTGACGGACTTCGCATCGAGCAGGGCCATCGCCAGCACCGCGCCGTTAAAAAAATCGGGCGCTCCGGGCGAATTCACCGGGCAAGTCAAATAGAAATTGGATGTCGCCAGGATGCGCATACTCCGGGTTAACAGCTTCAGACCGGTTCGGATATTCCGCTCCGGCTCGATATTGGATCCAAAGCCAATGAAAATCCGGTGCATAATTAGCATCTGTTGCGGATAGGCCTTTTTTGTGTCATTCCGAAGAAGCTCACGTGCCCCTCCGTTGAGGAATCTTCTTTTCCGTTCAAAAAGAAAGATTTCTCACCCCTTTGGGGATTCGAAATGGCAGTTCAAAAGTCGGCGTATCGAATCCGCAACAGGAACTAATTACCCGAAACACCGAACTGGACCGGATGGCAGAATTAACGGGATTTGTTATCCCGCAAATCCCCCTTCTTTTTTTGTCCTGTTATCCTGTTAAAACTCCGCGTATTCTTCTCTCTTACGATCTCCACGCCAACGCTGCGACTGAAGCGAAGCGCGCCCGGTTTCTCGACCGCAACGGTCGTCCTCGTGACCCCTGAATGGGTAAGACAAATATCCGCGATTTCCTGGGCAAGCCGCTCGACCAAAAAGAAAGACGAGCTCTCGGTTGCCGCGATAATCTTCTTGGTCAGGGCCTTGTAGTCGATTGTGTCTTCGATACGATCGCTGCGGCAGGCGGCGCCAAGGTCCGCCTCCAACGTAAGATTCACCAGAACATCCTGCTTGTTCTTGCGCTCCTCATCGAAGATGCCGATGACGCAGCGAAGCAACAGGTCGCGGATCATGATCCTGTCACCCGAACCCGTCTTGGGCAGGACTTGCCGCTCCCTTTCCCGGTCTGGGCGTTTTGTCTTCATTCCCTCACAACTCCCGACTCACAATTTCCAACTCCGTCTTTCGTTTCACAAATGGCCGTACAACGAGCCCTTCAGGTGCGCGCCGCCATCCACAAAAAGAATATCGCCGGTGATAAAAGGCGATTCCAAAAGGAAAAGAACGGCGCGAACAATGTCGTCCAGTGTCCCGACTTTGTCGAGCACGTTTGTGTGTTTGAGACCCTGGACGTACGACTCGTCTTTGCCCGCGGGCGGAAGAATCAGCCCGGGGCAGATGCCGTTGACGCGAATGTCCGGGGCAAAGTCCAGGGCCATCAGCTTTGTCAAATCATAGAGCATGCGTTTGCTGAGATGATAGGCGGCATGCTTTTCGTCGTATTTATTGATGCGGGTATCGAGAAAATTGACGATGGCGCCTCGCCCGCCGGCCCGCGCGAAGCTGCGCCCCACCAGGAACGGCGCCAATGCATTGACATTGAGATTACGCGACAACTCGGAAACAGCTACGTCGCGCAGCCGGCTCTCGGGGAAGATCGAGGCGTTGTTGATGATGTAGTCGATGGTTCCGCTTGCCTGCAAAACCCGACCAATAAGCGCTTCGGCCCGCTTGGGGTTTTCCAGGCTTGCGGAAACGGGCCAGGCCTTAACCCCTTTTGACTCCAGCTCACGGCACAAATCAAGGGCTTCGGCCTTCGAGGTGTTGTAGTGGACGGCAATATTGGCGCCCTCATCGGCCAAACCACGGGCAATAGCCCGCCCAATCCGCCTGGCCGCCCCGGTGATCAGGACGTTTTTATCCTTGAATCGTGCTTGCACAGAAGCAAATATATGATTCGGTGTTAGGCGAAAACAGGCGGGATTTCATTGCGGCTTTCACAAGCAACAAAAAAGGTCATCCATGAGGACCACCCTTACAATAATCCTCTCCCATCGAAGGGAGAGGAAACAAACGTTCTGATGCAAGAAAAGAAAGGTCTCGTTTCCTCACCACTTTGCGAACTACCATAAGGAGGATTCATGGATTCACGCATCACCCGGCTGGCGGAAATTCTGGTGGACTATTCGGTCAAGGTCCGGCGCAACGATCATGTGCGCATTCGCGTGGCCGACGAGGGCCTTCCCCTTGGCAAGGAGGTTCTGCGGTTGTGCCTTCAGCGGGGCGCCCTGGTGCGGACCGAGATAACCGATTCGGAAATGGACACGGTCTTCTACAGGCATGCTACAAAGCATCAGATCGAGGCCCGGCCCAAATTGGAAATGGCCGAGGCCAAATGGATGGATTGTTCGATCGGGATCTATGGCGAGCGCAACACCAAGCACCTTTCGGGCGTCGATTCCCAGCGCATTGCCCAGCGCATGAAGGTGTTGCGGCCCGTCCGCGACCACGTGGTGGAGAAGGTCCGCTGGGTCATCTGCAACTATCCTAGCGACGGCCTGGCCCAGGACGCGGATATGAGCTTGGACGAATACGCGGATTTTGTTTTTGACGCGACCAACATCGATTGGGCGGCCATGTCGAAGAAACAGGACAAACTTAAACGCGTGCTGGATGCCGGCAAAGACGTACTGATCAAGGGGCCCGGCACGGAATTGCGCTTCAGCATCCGGGGACGCAAAGCGATCAAGTGCGACGGCCACCGAAACATGCCGGATGGCGAGGTCTTTATGGGCCCCGATGAGATGACCGCCGAGGGCCATATTCTGTTCGATTTCCCAGCCATCTATCGCGGCAAGGAAGTGGACGGGGTGCGTCTGGAGTTTGATAAAGGCCTCTGCGTGAAAGCCACGGCAGCCAAGAACGAGAAATTTCTGAACTCCATGCTCGACACGGATGCCGGAGCACGGCGTATCGGCGAGTTTGGGGTTGGAGTCAATTTCGGCATTCAGCGCTTTACCCGCGACATTCTTTTCGACGAAAAGATCGGCGGAACCATTCATTTGGCCTTGGGATCGGCCTACAAGGAAGGCGGCGGCAAGAACGTCTCGGCCATTCACTGGGACATGATCAAAGATCTGCGCAAGGACGGCGAGGTGCGTGTGGACGGCAAGCTGATCGAGAAGAATGGACGGTTGCTTGTATAAAGGGAAAATAAGAAGGTCTGACGCGTCAGACTAGTCAGACACGTCAGACCTTTCTTTTGGAATCCCGGCTTCAGTTATCCGGAATATAGGGCGGAAGGGCAGCTTCCTGGGAAGGAAGCGCCGGGAGACGGGAAATCGGGTTTGCCAGAGCATCGTCCCGGCCTGCTTCTTCTCCCCGGTCGTGTCCATAGAAATACGTGCCCACTGCCGCGGCCAGGGCCGTGAACCCGATACCATAGAGCGTTCGCTTCTGCACGGTCATGATCTTGGGCGTCTTGGCTTTTGAAGGCCTCCCGGTCTTTGCCACTACTGGCATGATCTTGGGCTCGGCCTGGAACAGGACCTTGACCACATTACCCTCGGTCTCGATCGATCCCTTCACGCCCTCCTCGCACGAGAAGACAAGGCGCAGCACGTAGATCGAGTCTCCCGACTTGTACATTTTCTTGTCCACGGCCGAAACCGGGTAGCGCCGGATCGAGATCCCGTCGATGCTGCCAAACGAGAAACAATTGTAGAAATCAAGGACATGCATCCGGATCAGATCCTGGTAGGCGATCCGGTCCGAGAGCGGTGAAGCGGCGGCACTGGCCGAATCGAACCGGATCACGTATTTGACGGCCGATTCGCTCACCGGTTCCACGGCAATGCTCTGCAGATTGGTGACGCCCTTGGGCAGGTCCTGCCCCAGCTGGTCAATATCGATCTCCTGAAAGACCTCGGTGCGGATGGGCAAGGGCCCGGTTTTGGCCGATGCTTGCAGCGCCGCCATTGCGATCAAGCTTGCGATCATTATACATCTCATTTTGACTCTCCTTATTCATCGCTCATTTTTCATTTCACCGCCCTAAGGAACCCCTCTCCCAGCGGGAGAGGGGCAGGGGCAGGGTTACTTCACCAGCGTCATTCGCAGGCTCTTCGAGAATTCACTGCCGATCTGCAGCCGGTAGACATAGTTACCCGTGGCGCAAGGACGGCTGCGGTGGTCCTTGGCGTCCCAGGTCACGGTGTAATAGCCGCCCTGCACGGGCCGGTTCACCAGCGTGCGCACTTCCTGTCCGCGCATATTATAGACTTTCAGGACCGCCCATTCGGCGCCGGGCATGGACGCGCTCCCCTCCAGCTCGGGAACCTGGAACCGGATTGAGGTCACAGGATTGAACGGGTTGGGATAGTTGGGCATCAGGGCAAAGGCCATGGGCGCGGGCTTGATCCCGCTGGTGGCCATGTCTACATACCCCTGTGTTCCGGCATAAACACGCAGCGACTTCGAGACGCCTTCGGCCACAAAGCCGTATTGCAGAGTCCTGGTGACGTCGAACTTCAGTCCGCGGCCATTGTCGACCACCACCAGTTTGAAATCTTCGGGCAGCGCGCCAAGGGCCTGCGCGAACTCGAGCGTAACGCTTTGCGCCGCCGTAAGGCTGCCCGCGTCAAGCGTCCACACGGCACCGCCCTGCAACCCGTCACGGATATCGACGCAGTAGCTGGCGTTGTCGAGCGCGAAATTCATGCGCACACCCTTGTGGACCGACTTCCCGGCCGGCGGCGTGGGCGTGGTATAGAGTTCGGGCGCATTGCCGCTCATGCAGCCGAAGAGCTTGAGGTCGTCTGTCCGCTGGGCCGTACGGGCCCGGACGCCGAAGACCCACTCGCCCGCACGGGCCAACTGGCGCTTGGCAACCGGCGCGGTCTGCATGCGAACGGGCGGGAACTTTATCGTGATAGGAGCAGTTCCCGAATTATAAACATAATAGCCTTTCCAGGGACGCAGACTGTCCAGCGTCGGCTCCCACACCTCGCCGTCAGTGTACATGAAGGTCTTCATCTTCAGCGTGTCGGCGCCGGTCGCCTTGCGGATGTCGGCCACAGCAACGGCCGCCGGGTACGGCACACCCAGGCCGGCCCATTTTTTGGCGGCCACAACGACCTTGAAGGTATCGTCGGGCGATTGCGTATAGCCCGTGGGAATGCGCAGGATCGTGCCCGAAGCGGCCGTGGCGAACCAATACATGCCGCCGGCTTTGAGCTCGATATTGGCGGAGGCCGTGTCGTATTCGACCAGGACTCCGTTCTGGATTTCGGCAATGTCCCAGTGCATTTTGAACTGCCCATAGGCCGAGAAGAACTGCTTGGGGCTCTTCTGCGCGGGCGTATAGGGCATGCTGAGAACTACCCACGTGGTTTCCGGAATGATGGCCGGGTAGATCACATTGCTCACCTTCACGATAGGCCCAATGGCGCCGGTCCCGCCGCCGTCACCCGAGTAGGTGGCCGCATGGCCGTCGGAGACCTTGACCATAATGGCCGTTCCCTGTTCGCTGACCATGGGCGCCGGAATGGTGACCGTGAACGTGTCAATAACGCCGCTCAGCTGGACCGAATCGACGCTGAACGTGGCGTCGCCGAAACGCTTGGAGTAAACATAGGCCTTGCAGTTCGTCATGTTGTCCGAAACAATACCGGTCACATTAAAGGGCAGGCCCTGATTGACCGTGTCGGGCATGGTGACCGACACCAGGCTGGGGTTGGCCAGGTCCACGCCCAGCATATACTTGTCAAAGATCTGGTTTGTGGCCACCGATACCCGCTGCGAGTCGGTCTGGTTAAGGCCGTTATGCTCGACCTGCCATTCCCCTATCGTCTGGTTGTAGCGGTATAGGCGGATATCGGCCGTTGTTTTGCCCAGCGCGGTGAGCGTATCGATATCTCCCTGCGCATAGCCAACGCGCAGCGTTACAGCCGTCGCGAAATACTCTTTCGTGCAATCCTCGAACGAAAGGGGCCCGCGCACTTTCACGAAGCTTTGAATCGAGACGGTCCCGGGGGCCAGATCCACGTCGAGCACGTGGCCTTTCAAGCCGCCCTGGGCCGGCACAACAACGGTCACAGCCTCGGGCGCGAACACAAACGTGCCGCCCTCGTCCGTAAGCGGATAGCCGTCCACAACCGAGAACTCGCCCGTGGTATCACGGAGAGCGCCGTAGGCCGCCACAATGCGGGCCTTGCCCTGGGCCGCGGTTGTCAGCTTGCCGGTGGCCGTAAGCGTGCCCACCGCGTCGCCAACCAGCGACCAGGCAACCGGGGTATTTACGATCTGGTTGCCGGCCCAGTCGGTCACGATCGCGGAGAACTGATAGCTTGCTTCAAGGGCGATGCCCACCGGTTCGTCCTGGATGACGACATACGCCGGGTTGCCCACGGCAACGGATACATCACCCGTGGTATCGGCCAGATAATCGAGTTCTTTCTTGAGCAGGGCCATAATCTTACCCAGCCCTGGTTTTTTGGGCGAGAAGATGAAATTGGCCGTCAATTGCGGATCGAGGTCCTGGGCCGTGTCGGAAGAGCTCCATTCGACCGACACATCGCCCACAAAGGCATCGGAAGCATTGTAACCGGCCGCATACAGCGAGAGGGGCAGGTCCACGGTAATGGACGTATCCTGGTCCGAGAGTTCCCGGCCTGCGCCGCCGGCTGCCGTGCGGATCTTGATTGATTCGACTTCTGGCAGAATGTTGATGGTATCCGTGGTGACCGTATCGAGACCCGGCAAGGTCGCCGTGATTTGGCCATTCGAGATCGCCTCGGCGGCAATGCGGGCATACGGATGGCCGCCACTGTCAATGGCTGTATTGACATCCACCCCATATTGGGCCGAAGCCGACCATTCCACCACCGTATCACAGATGTGGTTTCCATATTGGTCCACAACGGATGCATACAGGTTGAGGATCTGGCCGATGCTGGTGAACACATCGCTTTCGATGCTGTCGAGCAGCGTGCCCGTGCCGTTGGGACCGGTGCGGATTTCGAGCCGGTAGGCCGTGGAAACCGTAACCTCCACTTCGACCACAACCGTGATCCGTCCCGTTTCCCCGCTTTGGTAGGACAATTTCATGTAGCCTGCGCCGCTCTGCTCGGGGGTCACCAACAGCGAGTTGTTGAGCTGCAGTTGAATGTGATCGCGCACCACTCCGTCACCCTCGAACCAGACCGCAAGATCGTTCATGTATTGCCAGTTCGAATCGTAGGCGGCGACATAAAGGTCCATGGTATCTCCGGCCGCCATGGTGAGCTGATCGATAACCTGGCCGCCGCCGTTGCACGAGTCGCGAACAAGAACATGGGCCACGGGGTTGGTAAGCAGAATCACTTCCATTTCCACGGAATCCGGCGTGATAATGGTCTGCCCCTCATAGCGGAAGCCAAGCTGGCCCAGAGACGGGCCGGCAACGATCGTGGTCCGGCTGCCGGATTGATCGGCTACAAAACAGCCAAGGCCGCTTACGCCGGCGCTGTCGCCCGTGGCAAACCAGTCGACATCGACTTCGCCGGTCTGGTTGCCGAATTCATCTTCACCCACAGCCACCAGCACGATTGTGTCGCCCGGATGCGTGCGGTAATTGCGCAGCTCAATGAGATTGCCCTCGATAAGCACATGGATCTTGATCTTCACCATGACCGAAGGCTTCACAATGAGGTGGTAATACCAGGGACCAACCTGGACGAACTGATCCAGGGCTTCTTCGGGGCTAAAGGCCTGCGCTCCGCCGCACCCGCCAAGTTCCTCCTCCGGTTCGGTTTCCGGCCACGGCAGCTCGCCGATATACTCGCCCGAATCGTTGAAGGCTTGCGCGTGAAGCTCGATCGAATCACCGGCCTCAACCACAACCGGTTTGCCACAGGCAGTCTTGTTGCATGTGTCGCAGCCGGGCGTGTAGTCCGGATACGGTAGAACTTCTTTGACCACGGTGTCGATAATCGTGTTTGTGAGGACCACTGTGTCACGCACGATTTCGGCCTGCAATATTGTATCGACTTCGTGGATCACGTTGGTCACCGTGTCTTTCTGTACCACGGTATCGGTCTGTAATACGGTTTGGACCTCGATCACCTTCTGTACAAGCGTATCGGTCCTGACGATCGTGTCATTGCGGACCAGGACCTGGTAGATGGTGTCGATTCGAACCAGGGTATCCTGCTTCACGATTGTGCTGTAAACCGTATCGTGCAGAGTCACGGTCTCCACCGTAGTCAGGGTGTCCCTGACGGTGTCCGTCACCGTTTTGGTTACGATCACCGAGTCAACCTGCAAGACCGTGTTTACGACCGTATCGCGATGCACAAGCGTATCCGTTTGGGAGATGGTGTCATGCAGGAAAACCGTATTAACCACGGTATCCCGGTGCACGACCTCGACGGTGTGGTTAATCGTATCCTTCTCGATGATAACGCGGATCACCGTATCGCGCCGGACCAGCGTATCGCGCTGCACGACCAGCTTCTCGACCGTGTCCCTCTCCACAACGGTCCGGATCGCGGTTACGGTGTCGGTGCGCACAACCGTATTGACGATGGTGTCATGGGTGACCATGTTGCGGATCACCGTGTCGTGGGCCAGAATGGTCTGAATCACCGTGTCGGTTGTGACGATAACATTGGCCACTTCGCGGTTATTATCATACTCGATGACAATGCTGTCCAACTGAATACTGTCTTCCGTCGCGTCGAAATTCTGGGGGAACGCGAAGAAAATGCGGAACACGAACTCGTCGTTGGGTCCTCTTTTCTTGAATTTATTAATGAGGAGAAAAGTGCCGTCGTAGCTGGTGGCCTGCTGGTACGAACCGTTGGAGACCACCCAGTCGGACGGAGAGTCCTGGTTTAGCCAATACCAGGTCTGGCCCGCATCGTTGCTGATGATGTAGCGCACCCCATAAATGTTTTGCCCATACTGGCGAAGGGATTTCATGCGCAGGAATTGACGGGCTTCGTTTGACTTGAGTTCAATATAGGGATACGTGGCGGAGCTGGCGTTGCCCACCAGATTGAGCGCGTCGCCCTCGAAAATCAGGTTCTCGCTGTGCGACACCGTGTACTGAGACGAATCCTCAGCGGTGAACGTCAGCGTTTTTTTGGTGTTGGCCGCAAAGGCCGAGCAACACACCAGGACCACGAGAACCGCCGCAATTTTCAGCGATTCAAGGCACCTACCCATACGGACCTCCTTGTGTTTGTTTGCAGCGTAATTTACCCGTTCAAGCGATAAACAAATTGTGTGCCCAAACGGAAAGCATTCCTATCTTGCTTTTTCATAACGTGTTGACGAATGCCCGTCCAGCATTGTCGCTTAGAGTGGGACAGGCTTGGACGAGCTTCCGGACAGACCTGTCCGGCCAGAGCGTATCCTAGGAGACATTTACGGCCTTGCCCTGTTGCATACGCCGAAGAAGGCCCAGCCCTGCGCAATGCTTTTCGCGATGTGCTCGCCAACATTTTAAGCTTTGTTTGTGACGATGACAAGAATGCGAACGCTCGGCAGAAAAAAAATGGCCAAGAACGTGGCTGCATCAAGTTGGCCCGCAACCTTTCGCAAAGACTGTTCTGGATTTTGGCAGTACTGTTTGATTTATATTATTTGGAACGAACTCGCAACTTATTCTTGCAAGGTGGTACTCATGATAAGATCAGCCGGTTTGTGTGCATTCCTTTTGTGGATCGCTTTCTCGGTTAATGCCGAAGTGACGACGACAGGCCAGAAGGGTCTCGTGCGCACCTATTCGGCCAAGACCCTGGAGCGAGGCAGACTGGTCATAAACTTAAACGGGGAATTCACCAACGACAAGAAATACGTCATCGAACCGGTCGACCATACAATGATCACGGCTTCTTCAAACGTGGGGCTTTCGTTTGGAATCGCAAGCTTTCTGGATCTCTCGTTTGGCCTGCCGATTTACGGCGATATTCTAAAAACAAGCGCGCCCTCAGCCACCTTCATGAACAATATCCAGCATATTGCGCCCGGTGATGCCAACGTAGGCCTTAAATTCCAGTATCCGCCGTATGATCATCCGCGCGTGTTCGACATGTCTTACCTGGGCCTTGTTTCGCTGCCCACGGGCGCGCAGTCCAAAGGGGCTTTCCCGCGCCATACGTATTATCTGCCAAAGACATATCCGGAAATGGATAGCCTTAGTTCATTCTATACGGCCGAGAAACCCGCCGTTGACATGTTAATGCTCTGGACATTGGATTTCGGTTCGATCGAGTGGGAAGGCCAGGAGAACATGCAGCTTCAGATCCACATGAACTTCGGCGCCCGTTTCAACACGAACACGAAACTCGACCACGCCTTTCTCCTGAATAGCGCCATCCAATACAGCCCGGTTCCTTTTCTGACACTGTTCACGGAGTTCACGGGTGAGACCCGGCTTTCCAAATTTTCAAAGGGCTTCCAGGTCGGCTATGATCCATTGCGCCTGACCCCGGGCCTCAGCATCAATACACCCGTGGGGCTTACCCTGAAGTTTGGTTTCGACAAAAGCCTCTCCAAAGCCGCTTCGGATACCGTGCTGACCTGGTACCAGGATGACAACCGGTATAAAACGGCAATCCTGCCCAACTGGAACATGGTTGGATTTCTTCAATGGGGTGGTTTCCTGATCTCGCGCGACCGCGACGGCGATGGAATCACGGACAAGGAGGATCGCTGCATTGGCGAGGCCGAGGATCTTGACAGCTTTGAGGACAGCGACGGCTGTCCCGAGCCCGACAACGACAAAGATGGCATTCCCGACGTGAAGGACCGCTGTCCGGCGCAGGCCGAGGATATGGACGGCTTCGAGGACACGGACGGATGCGCGGAGGCGGACAATGACCGTGACGGCATCCCCGATCTCAAGGACCGTTGTCCCAGCCAGGCCGAAGACCAGGACGGGTTCGAGGATTTTGACGGGTGCCCGGAGGCGGATGATGACAAGGACGGGGTGGCGGATTCGGCCGACAAGTGCCGCACGGATCCCGAAGACAAGGACAACTTCGAAGACACGGACGGCTGCCCGGATCTGGACAACGACAAAGACGGAATGCCCGACCTCAAGGACCGCTGCCCGGACCAGGCCGAAGTCATGAACAACGTTCAAGATGACGACGGCTGCCCCGACTCGGCAAAACCGGCAAAGCCCATGGACAAAAGAGTCAAGCTGAGCGGAGTGGGTTTTAAAACGGGCAGCGCGGAACTGACGTATGAATCTTATTCCGTGCTGGACAATGTGACCGAAGAGCTTGCGGCGGCCCCGCAGTCGCGCATTGAAATCCGCGGCTATACCGATAATGTGGGTTCGCGCGCGGCCAACTTGCGGCTGTCACAGTACCGGGCCGAATCGGTTCGCAATTACCTGATTCGCAAGGGCGTCGATCCAAGCCGGCTGGTCGCTGTGGGCTTTGGACCTGACAACCCCATTGCCTCGAACCGAAGCGCGGCCGGAAGGGCCGAGAACCGCCGGATTGAGCTATACCGGCAGAACTAGTCTTTGGGCGGTGGAACAGAAAGAAAAAAGGGCGCCGCGTGCGCCCTTTTTCATCGTATATGAGCACGCCCCTTCATCCGCTGCGATTTACCGGCATTATACTGGTTTATCTTGTTGCGGTCTGGGCCCAGTCCGAAAATGCAACCTGGGTTTTCTTCAAGAACAAAGGTCCGCTTGATGCCGTTGCCTGGCAAACGGCCTCGGGCCGACTTTCCGCAAAAGCGAAACTAAGGCGGCACGGCATTTTGGATTCGACCGACCTGCCGGTCTATGCTCCCTATCTTGATTCATTGCGGTCCCTTGGAATCCAAATACGAAACATCTCGCGCTGGATGAATGCCGCGACCGCAATTGCCCCGGACTCGCTGATCGCCGAACTTCGCAAAAGAAGCTACGTGACGGGGATTCGGCCGGTAGGCCGGTACATCGGCCGCAGGCAACCCGGTGCGGCGAAGCTGGCAAAGGCGCGGGCGGACAACACGTTCTGGGGTGATCTGTATCCAGCGCTGGATATGATCCAGGTGCCATTTTTGCAGGATTACGTCAAAGCGCAAACCAACAAACGGCCGGGGGAGGGCGTGACCATTGCCATGCTCGATGCGGGATTCGATGTGAATCATCCGGCCCTGCGCCATCTGGTGGATTCCGCAATGATCCTGGCCGACAGCGACTTTGTCGCGCACGACGCCAATGTGGGATCCGAACCGGGCGACGATCCCGCCGATGCCCACCACGGGACCGGAACGCTATCCCTCATCGCCGGCTACGATCCCCACGTCCTGGTGGGCGCGGCCTATTCGGCCCGATTCATTCTGGCGCGGACCGAGAACGGCCTGACCGAAACGCATACCGAGGAAGACAACTGGATCGCGGCCCTGGAGTGGGTGGAGGCCTTGGGCGCCGATATCATCAATAGCTCGCTGGGGTACCGCTACGATTTCGATGACGGCTCGGATTTTCCCGACTCCCTCATGGACGGCAATTCGGTCCTCGTCAGCCGGGCCGCCGCTTTGGCGGCCGCGCGGGGATTGATCATCTGCAACTCCGCGGGCAATGACGCGGCCATGGGAGACAGCCTTACCCTGAATGCCCCGGCCGATGCGGAGGATGTGATTACCGTAGGCGCCGTATACTATGACGGCTCATTGGCCGGATTCAGTTCCATAGGCCCCAGCTATGACGGCCGGATCAAGCCGGATGTGGTGGCGCCCGGAGTGAACATTCCCTATGCGAACAATGTGGGCGGCGGATACCGGCTCGCCAGCGGTACCTCCTTCTCTTCCCCTTTGACCGCCGGATGCATCGCGCTCATCAAGCAACTGCATCCGGACTGGACGCCCAGCCGGGTGATTTCCGTGCTTCACAACACATCCAGTCGCCACGGCAATCCCAACAACCGGTATGGCTACGGCATTGTTCGCGCAATGGCCTGCGTACTGGATTCGTCATCGGTATTTGGCGGAGTCTTCGATTCAACAACCCGCCTGCCCCTTGAAAACGCCACGGTCCGACTACGGTTGGGAGGCGATACGATTCGCACCGCGGCTTCGGGCTTGTATTGGTTCAACGGCATTGGTGCCGGGCGGGACACGATCGCGGCATTCAAGCCGGGATGGAAAGCGCAAAGCGGGGAATACCCCTTTCCCGCGGCTCCGCCGGTCCGGACGGATTTTCTCCTGCGACAATCCCTGGACACAAACACAATCTGGGCTCGCGTGGAAACGCCATCGGGTGATCCGGTCAGCGGGGCCGGCGTCCTTTTTGACGGCCCCACCTCCGGAACAACGGGAACCGATGCCGACGGATTGTTTGTCATTGGGCGCGTTTTGGCCGGCGAGTATCAGTTCATCATTGGCGGCACCGGCTTTCAAACCTTGACGGTGACCGTCAATGCGCCGGTCGATTCATTGCTTGTCCTCCGCCTGATTCCCGTCGAAGTCAACAAAATCCTGGTGTACCCCATCCCCTGCCGGGGCCGGTTGACATTCGAGTTCAAGGCCGACAGCGCCAAACTCGCCGAGACCCGGTACTTCACGGCGGAACTTTATTCTCTGGACGGAACCAAGGTTCGCTCGATGCGCCTGGCCGTGACCGACGGCCGAAATGTTCGCGAAGAAATGGATCTGCGCGGATTGCGCCGCGGTCTTTATTACTGCCGGACGGTGTTCAACCAAGACACGCGCCTGCTGAAGATCCCTGTAATCCCATAGAGGCTTGCCCGTACTTGGGTTATTTGATAATTTTCTGTTGAGGGGAAAGCCCTTTTCGGGCGGATGCTCCATCATATAAGCCCTCCTTGAACCGGGCGGCACGCATGTGTGCGTGTCCTTCTTTGGACAACAGGTTGGAGGAATGAAATCGAGCCGGGCTCTTGGATGCAGACGGGTCCGGCTGGAAACCTGACACGCACAAGTGCGTGCCACACACAAGACCATTGAATGAACTTTCGCCGGACATTAACAACCTGTAAACTCATCGCTTGCTGGCTGATTCTGCTGGCGGTTGCAGCTGGCGCGCAGCTGCGGCCGATCATGGCGGCCAAGCCGTTCGGCTGGAGCGTTTCTTCCCAGAAGACAACGGGAGATTCCGTTCGAGTTATCGCAAAGCTGTCGATCGCGCAGGGCCATTACGTCTATCAGGACAAGACGCGCATTGAACTCGTTTCGCAAGACGGCGTAATATTTGGCAGCCCGGTCTTCTCGCCCCACATAAAGAAAAAAGACAAGTTTACTGGAAAAGACGAACTGGTTTATGTCGATACTCTCACGATTTCGGTTCCCGTCCGGGCACGGGAGTCCGTTACAGAGGTGCAACTTGCCGTTTATTACCAGGGCTGCTCGGAAAGCATGTGCTTTCTCCCAGCGACCGACACCCTTCGCGCAGCTCTCCCCAAAACCGCGATCACCCAGGCACCAAAGCCATCCGGAACAGCCGGGACCGGCACAATTTCTCTTTTGGCAGCTTTTCTGGGCGGTTTGCTGACCAGCCTGACTCCCTGTGTCTATCCGCTCATTCCCATAACACTCGCCATCTTTGGCGCCTCCTCGGCAAAGGGCCGTCTGCAAGCGTTTTCGGTTTCCCTGACCTTCGTTCTGGGACTGGCCGCGACATTTTCGGTGTTGGGGATCGTTGCCGTCAAGACCGGTTCGGTTTTTGGCCGGGCGCTTTCGCACCCCTGGGTCATTGCCGGCATCTCCGCGATCTTCGTTGCTTTCGCGCTCTCGATGTTCGGGCTGTTCGATATCCAGCTGCCGGCGCGACTGCAGGAGAAACTGGCCTCGACGGGCGGCAAAGGGTACCGCAAATCGTTTGTTATGGGCGCGGTGTCGGGCTTGATTGCCGCCCCGTGCACCGGCCCTGCCTTGGGCGCGATTCTGGCCTATGTTGCGGTGGCCAGCACGCCATTGCTGGGCTGGGCCATGCTGGTATTTTACGCCCTGGGCTTGGGTCTTCCCTTTCTCCTCCTGGGCACGTTTTCGAGCCTGGCGGCGGCGCGGCCCAAACCGGGTCCCTGGATGGAGGGAATCAAGAGCGTTCTGGGGATTGCCCTGGTCATCACGGCGCTTTACCTGGCGCGGTCCGTTCTGCCGCAGCAGCTCTGGCAACTAAACCAGTGGCCTGTTTTGATGGGTCTTCTGGCCTTTGCGGGCGTCGTCCTGGGCGCAATTCACATTTCCTTGCATGGAGCAAGCCCCTTGCTGGCATTCCGCAAGGTCTTGGGAATTCTCCTGGTGGTCTCGGGCGTCTTTGGCCTCCTGCATGGCCGCTTATGGGAAGCCCCGTTGTCTCCGGAAATGCCGGGGCAGATCCAGTGGACCCAGGATGTGGAGCAGGAATTGGCGCGGGCACGGGCGGAATCCAAACCGGTGATGATCGATTATTATGCCGCATGGTGCGCGGCCTGCAACGAGCTCGACCGCAAGACCTTTCCGGATCCCGATGTCGCCCAGGAGCTGAAGCGGTTTGTGGTGATCCGGGCCGATATGACCAAATCGAGCCCGCAATCCTCGGAATGGGCGCGCCGCGAAAGCGTGGCCGGCCTGCCGACAATCGATTTCTACGACTCGAAAGGCGAGCGGCTGCTGCAGAAACGAGTGCTGGGATTTATGGATCCTGACAGCTTTGCCGCTCTCCTCAAAGATATCCAATAAGTTCGCGCATGGCCGATCGCCGCAAGCGTACCCATAGCTTTGTCTGCCCCAACTGCGGCGAAGAGGTCCCGGCCAAGGCAGCCTGCTGCCCGCATTGCGGTTCCGACGACCAGACCGGCTGGGCCCCGAACGCCGAAACATCCCACATCGATCCCACATTCGATGAGCAAGACTACGATCATGTTCTGGAAAATGAATTCGGTTCCCGCCGGATTCGACCGGGCAGGCTTCTGCTGGCCGGAATTTCGGCGTTGCTGATCCTGCTTTGGATGTACTACCTGATGCGCTGATCGCGTTATCAAGCACTTGCCGCCCCCTCACCCTACCCTCTCCCGCCAAGGGGCGAGGGGACCGGACCAAAGCTTTAATACAGACAGGTATAGTGCATATACTGGACAGGTTTCCGGCCTTCCCCAATCAGGATGTATATTCTTTTTCATTCTGAACACGGCCATTTAAAACAAGGAAAACCGATGCCGCTTATCGCCGTCTTGATCCTGGGAACGCTGATCGCGTTTCCTTCCGCCGCCGATCCCAATCTCTTCGATGTCATGCAGAGCCAGATCATCAAAGCCAGCGACGCGGTCAAGGATCGCGTGGTCCACGTGGAAGTCGTGACCAAGCAGAACCAGAAGAATATCAAAGTTCAGGGATCGGGTCTGATCCTCGATTCGCTGGGCTATGTCGTGACCAACGAACACGTTGTCGACAAAGCCGAGAAAGTCACCATCACGGTTCCGGGCATCGAGGATCAGTTTGACGCACAGGTGGTTGGGACCGACAAAATGACCGATCTGGCGGTGTTGAAAATGGAACACCCGCTCCGCTTCCAGAAATTGGCATGGGCCGATATTGCGCGCGTGCGGGTCGGTGACTGGGCCATCGCCATCGGCAACCCGTATGGTCTGGATCGCACGGTAAGCCTGGGCATCATTTCGGCCAAAGGCCGGGCCGTGCCCGCCCAAGGTCTGTTGAACGATTTTCTTCAGACCGACGCCATGATCGATATGGGATCGAGCGGCGGACCGCTGGTCAACCTGAAAGGCGAGATCCTGGGCGTCAATAGCATGATCATGGGCCGCGGCATCGGCTTCACGGTGCCGGCCGACATTGTGCGGGAGATTATCGCCAAACTTATCCGCGGCGGCGAAATCGAGCGGAGCTGGGTGGGCATTCTGATGCAGCCTTTGACCCGGGACCATGCCGCCTATTTCGGCATCCCCGAGAAAAAGGGCGTCATTGTCACGGGCGTTTTCGAAAGCAGCCCGGCCGAGAAAGCGGGCCTGCAAACCGGCGATATTGTCACTGCCATTGACGGCAAGGAAGTGGTCGCCGAGAAGCAGGAAGACCTCAACCATTTCAAGCGCATTGTCGCGGATCATGCCGTAGGCGAGACCGTAACGCTGAATGTGTATTCGCCCAAACGGAAGTCGTTTCGGACCGTGAAGATCAAAACCTCGACGCAGCCCACCGTCAAACCCAAAGAACTGGACCTGCCCTGGGGATTTATTGTGCAGGAAATCACCCCGCTTCTCTACCGCGAGAATTTTCTTTTTACCGATAAGGGCGTGGTGGTCACCTATGTGCGCAATGGGAGCGAGGCCGAGATTGCCGGTCTTGAAACATGGGACATCGTCCAGTCCATTGACGAGATCGAAATCCGCAGCATTTCGGATTTCGAGAAGATTCACAAGAAGATCAAGAATAAGCAGAGGGTCATGCTGACGGTCCAGCGCAACCGCGATATCTACTTCATTCTGATTCAGAAGTACGGGGCCATGGAGAAAGAATAGTTGGGAGTTGGGAGTGGGCGCGGGAGTTGCAGGCGGACTTGATTTCGGATCTTAAAGCATGCAATGTCATTTCGAGCGAACGCGAGAAATCTTCCTTTTTTGCCTCGGAGCAAAATTTCTCCTCGGAGACTCGTCGAAATGTCCGCCCAGTGTTGGAAAGTTGTAGGCCAAACGGCATCTCCTCTGCGGAATTGTCTTTGGTTTTAGCAGTCCATTTCGCTTGATTGTAGCCTATGTGGAAAAAAGCGCTCCTTCTTCTATCCTTCTGCTCCGCGGCGTATGCCGTCTCTCCCCTGCCACGGTCCGTGGCCGTGACCGATGATGCCACTGCGGTATATGTCAACCCGGCTGCCCTGGCGGCCCGGCGCGGCCCCAATGCCGTGATTCTGGCCAACTGGGACAATAACGGCCGACTGACAGACCTCGAAACCGCGGCCGGATTGGCCGATTGGGGATTCGGCTTTCGCGAAAAGGACGACCTTGCGTCCTACGCAATCGCCAATGCGGTTCGGTTGACCCGATCATTCTGGGCCGGTCTTGCTCTCGACTGGGGCGATGAAAAAGCCGCGCTCGATGCCGGGCTCCTCTACCGGCCGTTCTCCTGGATATCGGCCGGCCTGGCCGGCCAAAATGTGGCCGGAGAAGATGTTTGGAAAGACCCGGCGACGCTCCGAGCCGGGATCGCAATTCGGCCGATTCAGGCGCTTTCGGTGGGCTTGGATCGAATCTGGCCAAACGAGCAGCGGGGATCGAACATACTCACGGCGGAGCTTCGTCTGCCCGGGGTTTCGATTCACTCTTCCTATGATATCCGAACCGATTCTCTCGGGGCCGGAGTCTCGTTTCTAATCCGCAATCTGGCCTTGGGCGCCAGCCGCGCCGACGAAAAGGGATCGAGCGGGTATGCAGCCCTCTCCTACCGCCCGCATAAGCCGCCCGCAATACTCGACTCGCGCGTTGCCGAAGTCCACATCGACGGAATGCTGGCCGAATCGAATCCGGTGTTTAGTTTCTTTGGCCCCGTCTGGACGCCAACCAGCCGGATTCTGGCCCAGATCCGCACCTCGGCCGCCGATCCGTCGGTGAAGGGCATTCTGCTCAATATCGGATCCGTCGACGCAGGCCTTGGGACCTACGAGGAGATCCGCAATGCGGTGCTGGAAGCGCGTCTGGCCGGGAAGAAAGTGGTCGCCTATATGGAAGAGGTGGGTATGGGCGAATACTACCTGGCTTCCGCGGCATCCCAAATCGCGGTCCCTCCCACGGTGGAGTGGTTTACGCCCGGTCTGGGCTTCGAGGTGATGCTTTACAAGGGCCTGTTCGACAAACTGGGCGTAAAGACCGATTTCGTCGTGGCCGGAAAATACAAAGGGTTTGTCGAGCCGTATCGCGCGGACACCTTGTCCGCCGCGTTCCGCGAAAACGAACTGCGCGTCCTCAACGACTGGCGCAGCCGCATCGTGGACCGGGTCGCGACCGGACGCGACGTGCCGGCCGGCCGCGTGGATTCCCTGTTCCAGCGCGCAACCGTTGATTCGCGGCAGGCCCTGCGCGAAAAATGGGTCGATGTTGTGGAGTACCGCACCGATCTTGTCAAAAAGATCTGGGGAGACCGTGCCCGACTGGTCCCGGCCGAATCGCGCGCGTTTTACTCGGACAGCTGGCAAACCGGCCGCAAGATTGCGGTGATTCTGATCAACGGACCCATTGTGCTGGGAAACTCGTTTACCGATTTCCTGTCGGGGTCGTTCTTCGCGGGTTCCGCCACTCTGACCGAGGCGATCAACAAGGCCGCCGAGGACCGGGAGGTCGGCGCCATTCTCCTGCGCATTCAGAGCGGCGGCGGCTCGGCCCTGGCCAGCGACATTATCTGGAACGAGGCACGCAAGGCCAGAAAGAAGAAGCCCGTCATCGCATCGGTCGGCGACATGGCGGCCTCAGGGGCCTACTACATCGCCTGCGCGGCCGACACCATTGTGGCCAACCCGGGCGCCATCGTGGGGAGCATTGGGGTTTTTGGCGGGAAGTTCGTATTCCAGGGGCTGTACCAAAAACTGGGACTGCGCGTGGAACCCATCAAGGCCGGAGACAAAGTGGATGCGTTCTCGTCCAGCCGTCCATTTTCGGAGACGGAGCGCGCGCTTCTGCAGCAGGAAATCCAACGCATTTACGCCACGTTCAAAGACCGGGTTTCGACCGGCCGCAAGCTTGATTCGGCGGCCGTGGACTCGGTCGCGGAAGGGCGCATCTTCACCGGCGCGCAAGGAAAACAGAACGGGTTGGTCGACGTAATCGGCGATTTCTCGGAAGCGGCCCGCATCGCGCGCGTCAAAGCGCGGATCCGGAGCACGGAAGCGGATTTCGTTCTCTACCCGGAGGATTCGAGAATCTCCGACCTGATGCCCAACCGGCCCGAGCGCGATGCCAAAGCGGGTATTCAAGCCCTGGTACGCGCATTATCGCGCGAATCGGTCTGGGCCATTGACCCGCACCTGCTGCCATGATCGAAGTTCTGATTGTCCTGGCGGCCCTTGTCCTGGCTCTCCTGCTCGTTCCCATCGGGTTCTCGACGCGCATTCGCTTTCCAGAGGCAATGGAGGTTCATTTTCGCCTGGCCGGCGGATTGCTGCAATGGCATTCCACGCCGGACGGCCAGGAAGCCCGGATCGCGGGATTTGCCTTGCGGCCGGGACGGGAACCGACCGCGCGGCAAACGACAGCGCCGGCCCGGGAAGCGGCCTCCACGGTGAAGATCGTGAAACAGAGCGCAAAAAAGATCTGGCGGATCCTGGGCCAGACAGAGGTGCTTCGCCTCTGGGCCCGGGCGTTTCGCAGATCCATGCGCTCCATTTTCGCCAGTGTCCGGTTCAAGAGCTTCTTTATGGATTTGCTGATCGGCCTTGAGACTCCGGCGCAGACCGGTGTCCTTTTGGGAAGCTGGTACGCGCTGGAA
Organism: uncultured Fibrobacterota bacterium; assembly: GCA_964455935.1. GTDB lineage: Bacteria > Fibrobacterota > CAYVZU01 > CAYVZU01 > CAYVZU01 > CAYVZU01. Next base: position 22,814 of record CAYVZU010000007.1, on the reverse strand, counting down.
CCGGCCCTATCCGCATTCGCCCCCCCTTGCGTGAGCCTGTCGCTCCGGCCGGAATTCGCGGAAAAACGGGTGTCGGGCGAAATCCAAATCGAAGGCCACACGGCCCTGTGGCGCCTTCTGCGCCCAATTCTGATCCTGCTCTATCACGCCCCCCTCTGGCGCACGCAGAAACTGATCCGGTCAATCGAGTCGTGACCGAAGAGAGTCGGGAGACGGGAGTTGGGAGCCGGGAGCAATAGCCAGAAGTCAGAAGCGAAAAGCTTATAGGGGTATTCACCCGAACCAGGTAACCACCAAGTATTCTGCGCAGGATTTTGTAGGAACACGGCATACCGTGTCCGTTCGGCCGGAACATGAATTAGGGTCTTCGATCGCAACAACTACGTTTTTTGCGTAGATGGGCGCCTATGCCTTCGTTCAATTCAGCTTGATTGAGTTTGTATTTAAGAGATAGTAGATAAAAGTTCGTAGTTTCAAAAAAAAGCAAATACGAGTCATTGGAGTCTGGAAATCTTAACTACGATCTACTAACTTCTATCTATTAACTCCGCTTCCGGCTTGCCGACTTATGTGAATACCCTCAGAAGCTTATTGTAAACAAAAGCGGCTTTGTTATATATTTTTTTTACTGTATTCCTTCACGGAACGTTAACACCTCGCTAAAAGCGGCATCGTTCGAAGAACGGAGAAAGCATGAAAATCAAGATCCGGTGCACCAAATGCAGCATCCGGGAAGCGGACCCCAAGTATAGTGTCGATCGTGAAACCGCCTTCTGCACGGAATGCGCGGAACTGCTGCGTCTTGGAACCTCGCGCGAGGCCCTCAAGATGGAGCAGGGCGTTCCCCACACCGTGGAAGTCGAAGCGCCCGAGCAGGAAATCGACGAGACCGTTTAGTTTCCCGTTCGATTTTTTGTCAATCCCAGGTTGGAGCGGACGGGGGCCATGTACAGGTCGTTTCTTAACCTCTTAACATTTCTTGGCGATTTCGTTTTCCTCAATCTCGCCTTTGCGGCCATTTACTGGCTTCGGTTCGAGAGCGGAATTCTCACGCAGAGCTATGCGCCCGAGCACGATTTGGCCGACTACTTCGGCATCATGCTGCTGTTCTGGGCCGGCTGGTTCGCCCTGTTCCTGCTGGCGGGCCTGTACCGCAACTGGACCAAGGAATCGCGGCTCGATCAGGCCATTGTGGTGGTCAAGACGATCAGCCTGGGAATCCTCCTGATCTTTCTTTTCACCGGGGTGGATCAGATCGCCCAGGCTTGGCGTACGCGCGACTGGCATGTTCTCTTCACGCAGACCAAGACGGCGATTTTGGCCCAATACTGGGCCTCGCTGGTGTTCTTTGCCGTGTTCAACCGCATTTCGCTGGCCACATTTTTCAAACGGCTCCTTGTGCGCGGAATTGGTGCGGACCGCGTCATTATCGTCGGCGCCAACGATTCGGGCAGGGAACTGCGCCACAAACTGCAGCAGTTTCCCGCGTTGGGTTATCAAGTTGCGGGCTACGTGGATGACGACGGCCGCAAGAAGGGTCGCGACTACGACGAGTTGCCGGTCTTTGGAACATACTCGGACCTGACCGATATCTGCGTCCGCAACCGGATCGCCTCCGTCATCATCTCCAAAGTATCCTCGTCACCCAATGAGATCATGAAAATCATTCAGTATTGCGCGCCCACGCGAGTCACCGTGCATATGGAACCCGACCTGATGGACGTGATCAAGGGCCATCTCAAAACGCACCAGTTGTATGGGATTCCTCTTCTTGTTCTTTTGCCCGAACACATGCCCGATTGGCAGGCGCAGATCAAACGGTTCACAGATATTGCGCTTTCTTTCGCGGTGCTCCTGCTGGGTTTTCCCCTGTGGGCTTTGATTTCCATTCTGATCAAACTCGACAGTCCGGGTCCGGTGATCTATAAGCAGGAACGGGTGGGCCAGAACGGAAAGCCCTTCACAATTCTTAAGTTCCGCACCATGGTGGCCGACGCCGAAAAACTGAGCGGGCCGGTGTGGGCGGGCCAGGCGGATCCCCGGACAACCCGAAGCGGCCGGTTCCTGCGCAAGACCCGGCTGGACGAGATTCCGCAGTTTCTCAATGTGCTCAAGGGCGAAATGAGCATGGTGGGCCCGCGGCCCGAGCGCGAGTTTTTCATCCAGAAGCTGAAAGAGGAAATCCCCATTTACGTGCGCAGGATGAAGATGAAGCCGGGCATCACGGGCTGGGCCCAGGTAAAGCACCATTACGATCAGAGCATCGAGGACGTGAAGCAGAAGGTCCTCTATGATCTTTACTATTTCGAAAACATGTCCATGCGCCTCGACCTGAAGATTCTCCTTAAATCCGTGTGGGTTGTCTTCACCGGAAAAGGCGCGCATTAGCAGATTTGGGCTGTCCTTTGCCCCTACCCCCTTTCCATGCCTGTCTTCTTGAACGCCTCAGCACCCCAATGAGATATTCTTTGTTCGTAAGTATTTACGACTCCCTCACCTCCACCCTCCGCAGTAGATCTGCTACGGAGGACTGGCTGGCCCTCTCCCACCGAGGGGCGAGGGGACTGTTTCCTCTCCCTTCGATGGGAGAGGATTAAGGTGAGGGTGTTTGCCTGGCTGAATAGTTACCTTTGTTCCTTGCTTTTGCAAAGGGAACCCTGATGGCGAATCGTTTCTTAACAGCCCTGTTCGTGCTTCTGATCTTTGCGGCCGGCGGCAATGCCGAAGAATTCGGCATGAACAAAGTCCAGTTTCGGAAATTCGACTGGCACTTTCTCCAGTCAAAGCATTTTGACATCTATTTCACGCCCGACAACCAGGAGATCGCGGAGTTTTCGGCCGATTGGGCTGAATCGAGCTACCAGGTTCTGTCAAAAAAGCTGGACCACATTCTTCAAAAACGAATTCCTCTCATCATCTACGGCTCCCATAGCCAATTCGAGCAGACCAATGTCATTCTGGAGGCACTACCCGAAGGTGTGGGTGGTTTCACGGAGTTTTATAAAAACCGGGTTGTTGTACCCTTCGAGGGCGACTACAACGACTACCGGCACGTGTTGCGCCACGAGTTGACTCATGCCATGGTCTTCGACATGGTCTACGGCAGCCTGGCCGCCATGCTGATGCGCAGCCAGTTCAACGTGCCGCTGTGGTTTCACGAAGGCCTCAGCGAGTATATGTCGCTGGGGTGGGACCTGGAGGCCGATGCGTTCATGATCGATATGGCGGCCGCGGCCGCCCTGCCCAGCTTCGATAGGGATTTTGGCGGGTTCGCCGTCTACAAGGCCGGTCAGTCGTTTTTCAATTACCTGGCCCGCTCCTATGGCGAGGAATCGATCTCTCGTTTTCTGCGCCGGGCCCACGTGATGCGCGACTTTACCAAAGCCTTCGAGAGCGCCTTCGGCGAGAAGCTGGAAGACGCCGGCAAGCAATGGTCCCTGTTTGTCAAGCGGTCATACTGGCCCGAAATGGGCCGCCGCCAGCCATTGGACGAGACGGCCGAACAATTGACCTTTCACGAAAAAGACCTGAGCGCATTCAACCTTCAGCCCGCGATTTCCCCCGCGGGCGACCGCGTGGCATTTTTCAGCGACCGCAAGGACTACATCGACATCTATATCATGGATGTGAAAAAAAAGGAAATTGTGGCCCGAATCGCGTCGCAGGAACAGCCGTCTTACATCGAAACATTTCATCCTTTCCGCAGCGGAATAGCCTGGTCGCCCGACGGATCGCGGCTCATCCTGGTTTCGCGCAGCCAGGGAAAGGAACACCTCACCATCTTTGATGTCAAAAAGAAGAAAAAAGTCGAGCAGATCCGTATTGAATTGGAAAACGTGGTTTCGCCCGACTGGTCGCCGGATGGCGGTAAGGTCGTTTTCTCGGCCGGCCAGGAGGGATCGTCCGATCTTTATCTGCTCGATTTGGCCTCGCGCAAAATACGGAGGCTGACCGCCGATCGCAGCTGCGACCTCCGCCCCCGTTTTTCGCCCAACGGAGACTGGATCGCGTTTGATTCCCACACCCAAAACGACAGCCTTTCAGCCCGCCTGCTGGGCCGGCAATCCACAGATGTCTACCTGGTTCGAACCGACGGGTCCGAACTGCGCCGGTTGACAACGAACCCCTTTGATGACCGGTCGCCGACCTGGACGCCCGACGGGAAAAACCTGATCTTCACCTCGAACCGGAACGGACTCGAAAACCTGTATGCCGTGTCCGTCGACAGTCCCGATACGGAGAGCCCGTTGACCGATGCCATGGGCTCGTGCCAGACCCCCCATTGCAGCCGGACCGCCAACAAAGTCGTGTTCTCGTATTATGCCGGAGGCGGGTGGGATCTGTATTCCATTTCGGATCCGCTGCAGAAGAAGAAGCCGGCAGCCCTGGTCCCTACGCGGTTTGTGGAATCGCTGCTTGACACAACCAAACCGTTTTTTCCGGCGCGCAAAAAAATCGCCCCCGCGGCCAAGCCGGAAAAGGTCCCCGAAGACGAGGTTCCGCCTCCCCGGCGCTACAGAAGCAACCGATTCGGTTTCTCGGAACTGGAAACACCCGAACCGGCCTTCCCCGAACCCGATACGGCCCAAAGGCGCACCGAGGACACCACCGAGTTCTTTCAAGACAGTCTGGCCTACAAAAACGCGCGGGGCTTGTATAAAACCCACCCTTACAGGCTCAAGTTCTCACCCGATATGGTGGCGGTGGGTCTGGTGGCAAGCTCCTATTATGGCGGAGCGGCCCAGGGAGCGGTCGTGTTCAGCGACATTTTGGGGAATCATCGCGTCGCCCTTGCCGGGGACGTCTACCAGGGCGCCATTGGCACCTCGAACCTGGTGCTGAACTATGCCTATCTGCGCCAGCGGATCGATTGGGGGCTTGTGGCCTTCTTCTCGCGGAATTACACGGAGGATCGACGCGATGCCAGCGGAATTGCCTACTATCTCGACCAGGACTATGGCGGTGCCGTGCTGGCGCAGTATCCATTTTCGATGGTTTCGCGGATTGAGCTGTCGCTCCTGGGCCTTTCCGTGCAACGAGAGGGTTATGTAGCCAACGACGGCGAACTTGTAACCAATGGCGAATTCGATGACGTGCAGTGCGTAATTCCCCAGGCCGCCTGGGTTTTGGACAACATCCTCTGGGGCCATACCGGCCCGGTTAACGGCCGCAGGTTTCGAGTCGATTTTGGCTGTGCCCCGCCTCTGGGGCAGGATAACCCCGCCTACTGGTCGTTGACCACGGACCTGCGAAAATACTTCCATTTTCGCAAGCGTTACAGCCTGGCCCTGCGGTTTTCGGCCGGACGCAGCGACCCCCTGTCGGACCGGCGCAACCCGGTTACCTACAAGATGGGCGGCGATGACAACTGGCTGCTGTTTCCGGAGATCAATCCGGCCAACTTCGATAATACCATCGAGGACACCTATTTTTCGAGCCTGGTGGCGCCTTTGCGGGGGACCATTTATGACGAGTTGGCCGGTACCCGGTTCGTTCTGGGCAACCTCGAGTTCCGCTACCCCTTTATCAAGAACCTTTCTTTTCAGTGGCCTCTCCCCATTGAGCTAAGGTATATTAACGGCGCTCTTTTCACGGACGTAGGCAGCGCATGGTCCCGCACCGCCGATTGGCACCCCGTATCAATGCAAAGCGGGTGGCCGACGCTCGATGACCTCGTCATGGGCGTTGGAATCGGAATCCGGATGAACCTGGGAATCGCCGTTCTTCGGATGGACCGGGCCTGGCGAACCGATCTGTCGCAGATTCTGGATGTCACAAATTACTTGTCGATAGGCGCGGAATTTTAGTGGAGAGATAAATGAGACTGTCCCGTTTGCTCACAAGCAAGTCCATTCAAATCCCATTGCAGACCCTGACCAAAGAGGATGCCCTCCGGGAGATGGTTCATCTCCTGGCCGAGAGTCACGGACTGGATAATGAAGAGGAAATTCTGGAGCGGGTGCAGGCCCGCGAGCGCAAGATGTCGACCGGCATTGGCTACGGAGTCGCGGTCCCGCACGCAAAATACGACGGAATTCAGGATATCAAGATTGCCGTGGGCATTTCCAAGACCGGTGTTCCTTTTGAGGCCATTGACGATGAACTCGTCTATATCATTTTTATCATGATCTCGCCCACCAACACCGCGGGCCCCCACATTCAAACCCTTTCAGCCATATCCAAGCTGATGTCCTACGAAGAGATGCGAAGCCGGTTGCGTATCGTCAGGAACGCCGAAGAGTTTCTGCAGGCTCTGGCCGAGGGCGAAGCGAAATACCTGTAAGAGAATTATGAATTATGAATTGGGAATTGCCAATCCGCTAATTTGCAATGGCCGGCCGAAGCACCCGTAAAGAGAATTGATAATTTTGAAATTGCTAATTGGGAGGTGTCAATCTTCCAATTCCCAATTGCTAATTCATAATTCCCAATTTTCTTCGGAACTACCATTTCCACTCCTTAACCTTTCCCTCTCCCTTGCAAACACGGCAGACTTTTTTGCCTTCGCAGTAATGGCACTGGCCGGTGGCCTTGCAGAACGGACAGGGTTCGGGCAGGTGCACTTTGGCGACAGACCCGTCTTCGGAACCCAGCGTCTGGGTGGGACGCGTCTTCTGCCCTTTGCAGAACGAACAGACTCCAGTGCCTTCACAATGGAGGCACTGGCCCGGTTTCTCCGTGCAAACCGGACAAGATTGCGGGTCGTAACGAGGCTTTTCGCGTTGGCCGCAGCCCCAAAAAAGGAGAAGGCCGGATAGACTCAGCAAAAGAATTCGCTTGTTCATGTGTACTCTCCAATTAAAAGTCGCCTTGTTTGCAGTGAAGGAAAATAAAAAGCGGGCATCCGGGAATCCAACCCTAGGAGGGATTGGGGACGAGGGGATAGGGGTTAGATTCGGAAGCTACAACCGAACAGACTGGGTTTCTCAGCACCAATTATCAATTATGAATTGAAACTACTCACGTCTCTCGAAAGAATCATGAAACCACAGAGAAACGCGGAGGCCGGAGAAGAGGACACAGAGTGGGAAAAGATCTATTCCGGCGCGGTGCGCGCCAGAAAGATTTCCCTCTGTGTTCTCATTCTTAACTCGGATTTCTCTCTGTGGTTTCATGGGAACCTGTGTAGTTACTGTGAATTTTCAATTCATAATTTTCAATTCTTTTAACCCCTTCGCCAGCCGGCGCATGCCCTCTTGGATCTCCTCGTCTTTGGCCGCAAAGGAAATTCGGATACAGCGGTCCTCGCCAAAAGCGGACCCCGGAACCAGCGCGAGATCGTGTTTGTCAAGAAGGTACTCGCACAGGGACATGGAATCGCGGACCACGGCATCTTTGCCTTTGGCATAATAGGCCGAAACATCGGGAAACACATAGAAAGCGCCTTCGGGCTCCGGACAGATGACGTTGGGGTTGGACCGGAGATGGCCCATGATTAAGCCTCGTCTGCGCCCAAACGCCTCCACCATTTCGTCGACCGATTGGGACGGACCGGCCAGCGCGGCCCGGGCCGCTTCCATGGAAATGGTGCTGGGGTGAAGAGTGGCCTGGGCCTGGAACCGCGCCATGGCTTGCGCAATCTCCAAACCGGAACCCGAGTAGCCGATGCGCCATCCGGTCATGGAAAATGCCTTGGACACCCCGTTGACCACAATCGTGCGCTCGGCCATTGCGCCCGAGACGGAAGCGATTGAGACATGCTTCGCTTCGCCATAGATGATCTTCTCGTATACTTCGTCGGAGAGCACCCACAGATCCCGTTGCTGCACGACCGCGGCCAGTTCCACGAGTTCCTTTGCGCTGTATACGGCGCCGGTTGGATTGACCGGCGAGTTGAGAATGAGCATTTTCGAACGCGCTGTAACCGCCCTGTCCAGCGCATTGGCCGAAATCTTCCAGTGTGCCCCGGGTTCGGATTTTACATAGACCGGCGTCGCTCCGGCAAACTTCACGAGTTCGGGATAGGTCACCCAACAGGGCACGGGAATCAAAACCTCGTCCCCCGGCTCGCACACGGCCATTATCGCGTTGAAGACCGATTGTTTTGCGCCGGTCGAGACCACGATCTGGCCGGTCGAATAGTTTAAGCCGTTATCATTGCGAAACTTGTCCGTGATGGCCTTGCGCAGGGACAGGGAACCGGATGCCGGGCCGTACTTCGTCATTCCCTTGTTGATGGCCCGTATGGCTTCTTCCCGAATGGAGACCGGCGTTTCGAAATCGGGCTCACCGGCGCTAAGGGCAATGACGGGACGGCCCGATTCCCGCAGTTGCCGCGCCCGGGCCGAAAAGGCAATGGTCTGGGATTCCTGGAGCTGTCGGATTCGGCTGGATAAAGTTTTCATAGGGACAAAAAGATAAAGTAACGACTCAGATTCCCCTCACCTCCACCCTCCGCAGTAGGTCTGCTACGGGGGACGGGCTACCCTCTCCCTTCGAAGGGAGAGGAAAAAGGTGAGGGTGGCGGAAATGCTGAGCTGTTATTGAAAATAAATTTCTGGTTCGCTCCAGGCCATGCGGATTTGGTTCGGCCACGCTATTTTCTATTTTGGAATAATGCGATTTATTGTTCCCCTCTTGGTACTCGCAGCCGCGCTCTCTCTGACAGCCAACGCGCGCATTCAACTGCGGATCGACGGCGCGGAAAAAGGCCTGGTCCGGAGTTGGCCTAAACAGGTTCCCGCCGACAGCGCCGCCGCCCTTGAATGGGTCCAAAACAGGCTGGAATCGCTGGGTTATTTCCGCCGCAAGGTCCAGGCCGGGTCCGCGGACGGACTTGTAACCATAAAGGCCGTTGCGGGTCCTCGGTCCAGACTGGCCTCCATCGAGTTCCGGGAGAACCGAGCGTTCCCGGCCGATGCGCTGGCGCGTCAATCCGGATTGCGCAGTGGAGTTTTTTTTGACGCGGCCCAAATTCAAAGTGCGGCCGATCGGATCCTGCAATTCTACGAAGACCGGGGCTATCCATTTTGCCGAATTGCGATTGCAAGCATCGAACCGGCCGATTCCGGCGTCAGGATTGTTTTGGCCATAAACGAGAACGGGCAATACTTCATTCGCGACATACGGATCGAGGGGAGTTCCCAGACGCGCGGTCCCGTTGTTCATCGTGAGCTGAAATTGGCGCCGGGTGACACCTTTTGCCAAAGCCGGGTCAACATGGCTGCAATCCGGCTCCGGCGACTGGGCTGGTTCGATGCTGTAAGCGAGCCGCGGCTGGAGGCGCACAGCCGCCGACGGTGGGTCGATGTCGTCTTCCCCGTTTCGGAGGGAAAAGGAATCTTCGCCGAGGGCACCGTGGGCTATCAGGAGCAGGATGAGCGCGACCCATGGACCGGCGCTTTACGCATCGACGCGCGCAACATCCTGGGCACGGGCCGCAAGGGACGCCTGGGGGTGCGGAAAGACTTCGACTACAGCCTCTTCGAACTGGGCTACACCGAGCCCTGGATTTTGGGAAGGAGATTCGATGGCGTCCTGGACCTGCGAATGGAATTCGAGCGCGAACGCTCGTCGCTTCTGCGGGCGGGGCTTTCCCTGCGCTTTCCATTGAACGACCAGTGGTCGGCTACGGCCAGGGTCGAGAGGCGGGAGATTTCCGAGATCGCGCTGCGGACATCCGCCAAAAGCTGGGGCGCCGGAACCGGCCTGGAGCGAAATACGCTCGATCTGGCCTGGAATCCCACCCGCGGCAGCCGAATTGGAACGGAGGTGCTGGGGTATCGCAAGCATAGCGAGAGCGGGGGGGCAATGCAGGAGTGGCGCGGCAAAGCCTGGACCGAGGCAGCCATATCGCTGCTCCGCCCCTGGGTGGGCTACTTGTATATCGAGGGATTGGACCTCCACAGCGCCAACAGCGTGCTCCTGCGCTCCGAGCTCTTTCACCTGGGCGGAACCCAATCGGTCCGGGGATACTACGAAAACCAGTTTGCGTTCGAGAAAGCCGTTTGGGGGAATGCGGAGTTGCGGCTCCTGCCGCAGGCGGAATCGCGCATCTTCGTGTTCCTGGATGCGGCATACGGTACCTGGCGGGAGCTCTCCAGTACTATGGTGCTCAACCGCAAAGAAACACTCTGGGGCTATGGCGTTGGAATGCGGATGGCCACGAGACTGGGAATCATGGGCATCGATCTTTCTCTTGGCCGGGACACCCCCTGGCGCCGCGCCAAGGTGCATGCCCAGTTGCGAACCACCCTGTAGCAGATCGCTGCACCGGCAAACCGCAACACCTCAACGATCCTGCCCCGTGCGCAAAGGGTTTAGGGACAAGGGGATAGGGACAGCAAAAAACCCCAAAGCGCAATACAGATTGCCCGTTCCTCAATTCGCCGATTCCTAATTTTAAATTTTCAATTATCTTCATCTGCCACTGGAGACCGCTACTTGGATTATGTATTTTTATTAAGTAGAGAATTTTTAACCTGAGGGAAGACTATGAACAAACCCGTGTCGCTCCTTTTCATTGTTCTTCTGTTCGCCGGAACGATCTGGGCCAAGGACACGATCGTTGTGGCCAACGGCCCCATTCAGGCTGTCTACAATTCCCTGCGGAACACCCCTGGAAGTCATCGCATTCTGCTTCAGGACGGTATCTACAATCTCACCAGCACACTTGTTTTGGATACGGGCCGGGCAGGCCCAATCCGAATTCGTCCCGCGGACACGACCAAACGGCCGATCATAATGGCCATGGGGCGGGAGGTTTTTAAAATCCACCAGGACAGCGTGACCATCGAAGGGCTCGAAATCATCACGAATCATACGGGCATTTTCGTCACGGGCCTGCCAGGCGTTCTTACCAGCGCGCGCGCGGTCACGGTCAGCCGGTGCCACATTCACCCGCCGCCTGACACGACAATCCATATCGGAATTCGCCTCTACAAAGCCGATTCCGCGACCGTGGACTATCCGTTGATCGTCAACAATCTTATTACCGATGTGGCGACAAGCGGAATACAATGCGTGACGACGTTGCTAAAACCCCCCTTGCTCGCGCTGACGGTCTTTCATAATACGATCCTGATGGACTCAATCGCGATCAGCAACTATGCAATCGATATCAATGGTCCCCTGAATGTTAATGCCCGGTTCGTAAACAATGCCTTTTTCCTCTCGGATTCGGCCCATATCAGGATCGTCATGGGCGGGGTTGCGTCCTATAATCTTGGAATGATGTATTTCGACACCCGACGAACGGGCACCCCCTTCATCAACACAGCGGGTACTCCTGGATTCACTTACCTTGCCGGGTATGTTGTACCAGTCAAGATGGCCGACCCCCGATTCGGAGCGCTCCGATCCGTTTGCCATGGCGTAGGCCGGCCCTTGTTCGACTGCAAAGCAATCGATACGGCCGCGACAGGATTGTCCCCGGCTGTCACCACCGATCTCTACGGAAAACCGCGGGGCGCCAAACCCGATATCGGCGCCATCGAATACGACCCCGGCTATGTCGACTCGATCTACGTCTCCCCCACGGGCAGCGACTCGGCCACTGGCGACAGGGGCCGGCCGGTTCGTACGGTTCTGTTCGCGTTTGGGAAAAAGGTTCCCAATCCCCTGGCCTATCCCGTGGTGATTCGGCTGGCAACCGGCGAGCATCCCGGATTCTCCCTTTCGGGAAAGACGATTAACGCAGGCGCCAGCGTCCGTGTCGCCAGCGAGGACGATGCAAACCGGGCCGTGATCAAGGGTGCCGCGGAACAAGCTGTAGCCATCGAAGGGAATTCCATTCACATCGAAGGGCTCGTCATCAAAGTCTCCTCGGGCGTCGGCGTCAGGATCAAGGGCCCCTCGCGCGATGCGGGAATTCATCGCTGCTTCATCCGGCCCGATGCGACCGGCAGCATGTCCAAAGCCGTGGAAATTAATTCCGCGGCCGGCGCCATAGCCAATGTGCGGGTGGAGAACTGTCTGATCGATTTCAAGGAATACACCGGAAGCACGGGGGCCATCTGCATCAGCCAGCAGGGCACAAATCGCATCGACTCGGTCTATGTTATTTACAACTCGATCTATCTCGAGAACCGCGCCGGCGAATGCGGAGTCCGGATCAGCTCCGCGACAGCCGCAAGCACGGCAAACCTCATTATCTTTTACAACCTGTTTGACAGCCCCAGGCAGGGCGCCATTGTGGTGGACAACCCGGTTGGCGGCATGGTTTACAAAAACTACAACAACAACAGCCCGCTAGACACGGCGATTGCAACCGGACCGGGCAGCCTGCAGGTCCTGCCGGGCAACCTGGGGGGAAGCAATGTTTCGGGCGGGCCGGCGGTTGTCACCTACCTTGTCGATATGCCTTCCTTCATGATGATCGACTCGCTGAAAAGCCTGTGCCGCGGAATGGCTGGAGCGAACAATGACGGATTCTCGCCCGTGCTGGACTATGCTGGGAAAGTGCGGGCCGCTTTTGGGGTGCCCTATTCGATTGGCGCCTATGTTCCCATGGGTAAGCTTGTGGTCGCGACGCCGGAAAACCACCTCGTGTTCTCGGAGGTCTCCTCCGACCGACGCGACCGGTTCCATTTCATCGTTGACAGTCTCCAAAACTACTCGACCAATACCATTGGCACTTTGGGGATATGGTGGTTTCCAAACAGCGTTCCGTCCGCAGCCAGTGTAGACATGGGCAATCCGTTCCGGACAATTCCCTTCACACAAACCATGCAGGAAAACGGGAGCTATACGGATTCGTTGATCAGTCCGGCTTTTGAGCCGGGGAAAACCTACTATTTTCTGGCCTCTGTCAGGACCCGGCCCGAGTACGACAATCTGTGGGCGCCGATCGATACGACAAGAGCGGGAAGCGGGGTCTGCTATGTAGATAATATCCCGCCTCCAAACCACATTCACCTTACCGCCGAATCAATTGCCGGCGTACCCAACGTGATCCGGCTGCGATGGCAGGCGGACGCGGACCTCATCGGTACCGACGCGGATTCGGTGGGACTCTTTTATAAATACAGCGGATCACCCGACAGCGCGGGCGATCCGTCTGCAACCAGGGTGGGTGTGTTTCCCATCAGCGCGCTGCCGTGCAGCACGCTGGTGCAAAGCCTGCAACAGGACAAACAGCACTACTTCGGAGCTTTTGTGCGGGATTCAGTCGATAACTGGTCCGGTTCGGGAGCGTTTTCACGAGCCACCGCAAAAACACCCAAAGCAAACGATTTGGTTCCGCCGGTCAATGGCTTGACCATTCAACTGGAAGCCGAGACAACCGGGACCAGCATTCGCGTAAGCTGGAGCTGGGCCAACAGCCCTGAACGCCGGGCAACCGTTGGAGTTACCTATAGCAGTAGCGCATATTTGGAGATACCCGCAAACCGGCCCAACCTATGGGCCCAGACGCCGGCCGAAAACAGCCAGATCGTAATTAAAGGGCTGGAGCGCGGAGTGCTCTACTACTTTGCCCTGTCCGTGGCCGATAGTGTGTCCAACTGGGCCGCCAGCACAGAGGCCAGCAAAGACTCAATCCGAACGTATGTGGGCGCCATACGAATATGCACCCTGTTTACATCGATCCCGGACACGGTTGCCTTTGAATACGAGAAAGGACAGATCCGGATAGGATGGGAAATACCGGATGCGGGAACCCGGGTTGAGGTAAAGTATTTCGATAACCCGCCAAGCGGATTGGCGCGCCCCTCGTCGAATCACCTGTTGCCGCTTTCGCACTCGGTTCATTTCGACCGGCCGCTGGATGTGCTGGGCAGCGTGGCGCGGAAGGGCATTTTCCTCTCAATTCCCATTGACAGATCTTTGATGGATGCGGCGGTGGCCGCCGGCACTCCGGAGGCAACCATATGGGACCAGGCCCGGCTTTACCATTTCGTCCCCGGCACGCCGGACACATGGACCGTGGTCTACACGTCGAAACGCGAGACCACCAGCATGACCGCGGGAACGCTTACGGACGGCGGCTACTACCGGGTCATGTGGGATTTACAGCCGCCGACCACAACGTACAATCCCGCAAGCGATAGCCGCTGGAGAGACGGCATTCCCGTCGCTCAGGGCTTTGAGATCCGTGTGCCGGTCAGCGATGCAGCCATCAGTAATTGCATGGGTTATATGCGGTATGGCCCTGCCGGCCGCAAAGACAGCGCCGGTTTATCCAGCGAAACGGTGTCCGCGGCTCGCGGCAACATCAATTTCCATGTGAGTGCGAATCAGGTAACGGAGCGGGGCGTTTACGCCTCTCTCACGATCACTGATGGCGTGCATTCCATTCCCCTCAATTTTTCGTTCCCGGTCACCTTTCCGGCTTTAAGTTCGGAGCCGCTGCGCGGGGGTGATCGGTGGAACTTCTTCTCGGTCCCGGCATCCACCGACAACGGCGATGCTCTTAACATCTTCGGCAGCATTGGGGATGGGAAATACGATAACTACAAATGGAGGCTGTTCCGGTACGAAAACGGCGGCTACGCCGAATTGAACCCCGATGTGCCGGGACCCGCATCCAAGCTGGAGCCGGGCAAGGGATACTGGATTGTGCTGCGCGACGAAAAAGCGGGCTGGGATTTTGGATCCGGACGGACCGTTTCGGCCGGTACGTGCTTTCAAATCCCCCTTGTCAGCACTTGGAACGACTTTGGCATTCCCTTCAATTTTCAAGGCGAGATCAACGGCGAATCCGACAGCGGAATCTGTCTGGGCGACGTGATTGATAGCAGCCAGGGGCTTGGACAAGGCCAGTTTTGGATCTATGGCTACGACAGCACCGGCTGGGTCCCGCTCTTTAATCCCCTCACCTCGCAACATTTTGCGGGCAGGGCATTGCTCCCATGGAAGGGATACGCTGTTTTCACGATTCCGGCGGTCACGCTGCGCATACCGGCCATAAGCCGCTACGCATCGCAGTACCGCAACAGCGCAAAGATGAAGCCGGCCAATCCGCAGGGGTGGGAAATTACGGCACGGGCCCAATGGAAGTCCGGCCGGGACGCCGCCTATGCCGGACTGCGTTTCGGGAGCAAAGGACTACCCCCCTATGCGCCCAAACCCTCGGGACCCGGAGACGAAGTCAGTCTCAGCCTGAAATACGAAACGGACCAGGCCAAGAGCTTCCCGGTCCTGAGTCTGTTTGCGGATTCCCTGGGTGAAGGCAATACCTGGGTGTATTGCCTCAAGAACCTTTCCAACCGGACCCAGGATGTCGCGCTGGCCTTTGATGAAAACGGGCCGCGGCCGTCCGGGATGCAGGTGGTCCTGTGGAACCCGGCCCAAACGCCGGCATTCAAGGTGCTGGACGCAGGGGCTGGTTTCGATGTCCGCCTGGCCAGGGGCGATTCGCTTGAGTTCCGGATTCTGGCGGGAAGCGGCTCGTATCTGGCCCAATGGGCGGGCCGCCTGGATCTGCCCGCGCAGTTCGCGCCCCGCAATTGCGGGCCCAACCCCTTCAACCCGGGCACGGTCATTGGTTTCGACATTCCCTTTGCGATGAATGCGCCCAATGTTCTTGTGGAAATCCGCGACAGCCGCGGCCGCCGCGTGACCACCTTGTTCAAGGGCACCGCCGCGGGACGCTACCGAAAGGCCTGGGACGCGCGCGCATGCGCAACCGGCGTTTACTTCGTGCATATGCGCGCCCGCCAGAACGGAAAAGAGATTTTCCGGAATGTAAACAGGCTGGTGCTGTTGAAGTAGAATGATGATGAATTATGAGTTATGAATTATGAATGGGAGAATTACAAAGCCAAATCCGGTACGTGAGAAGAGCTATGCCTTTGCTTTGCGCACAGTCAAGCTGTATCAGTACCTTTGTGCGACAAAAAAAGAGCTTCTGCTGTCCAGGCAAGTACTTCGAAGCGGAACTTCCATTGGGGCTAATGTGGAAGAAGCCTTGGGTGGTCACTCGAAAAAGGACTTTTCGGCAAAAATGAGTATCGCCTACAAAGAAGCGCGTGAGACTCACTACTGGTTTCGCTTACTGCGCGATAGCCGGATCCTGGACTCAAAAATGGCCGACTCCCTATTGTTGGACTGCGAAGAACTGGTCCGGATGCTCGGCTCAATTCAATTCACGCTCAAGCGAACACTCAATTCCTGATTTTGAATTTTGTCTTCAATTCCCAATTCATAATTTTCGATTCATAATTTGGCGTACTTCGCCATTTCGTGGCGAATGCGCGGGATCAGGCGCGGTGAAACGCTAAGCGAGCGAAGGCCGATCTCCAGAAGACGGGTGGGCATTCCTTCGCGGGCGGCCATCTCCCCGCAAATCGAGAGCGGCTTTTTCATTTCCCCGGCAATCGTTGTCAACTGCTGCAACACGCTCCACAGCACCGGGTGGTCCGGATTATAGTCCTGAGAAACCAGTTCGTTATTGCGATCCACGGCAAACATGTATTGCACAAGATCATTCGAACCGATGCTGGCGAAATCCACCTGTCCCAGGATTTCCCGGGCCTGAATGCAGGCGCTGGGCACCTCGAACATCGATCCCAGCATAATGTTCTCGGGCGCGCTATCCACGGTTTGTAAAACGTCCCGGAACGCCTCGTTCAAAGCCGTCTGCTGCCGGGCATCGATGACCATGGGAAACATAACGCGGACCTTCCCGATCCGGCTGAGGCGCGCCAGGGCCCTGGCCTGGGTCGCAAAGATCTCCGGGCTCCCAAGCAGGAATCGCGCGCCCCGCCACCCCAGGTAAGGATTCGATTCCTGGCGGATCTTGAGAAACGGAAGCGGCTTGTCTCCGCCCACATCCAGCAGCCGGAACGTGACCGGCCTATTTTCCATCTGGCCTAAAATCCGGGCATAATACTGATACTGCTCTTCCTCACTCAGCAGGCGGTCGGCCGTCAGGAAAAGAATCTCGGTGCGAAAGAGGCCAATGCCGTCGGCCCCCAGCGAAGCCGCCAACCGCACGTCTTCCAGAAGGCTGGCATTGGCCATGGCCTCCATGCCCTCCGGCGTGCGGATCACGCAAACCTCCTCGCCAGCAACATCCTCGGCGGAGATCACCGAACCTACGGTCTTCTGGTCCGGGTCGAAATAGACCATGCCATTATCGCCGTCGAGCAGCAGCATGTCCCCGCAGGCGACCCGGCTCATGATGCCCTTGATCCCGCTCACCGCGGGTACGCCCAACGAACGCGCAATGACCGCAGCGTGCGAGAAGCTGCCGCCTCGTTCGGTGACAAAACCCTTAACGCGCTCGAAATTCATGTTGGCCATCATACCCACGGTCAACTCTTCGGCCACAATGATCCGGTTTTTGCCCCGCGTGCAAAACTCCTGTCCCTCGCAGACGAATCCCGGGTTCGTGTTGCGGAAATAATCGAGCAGCCGGCGCCGAATCTCGCCGATATCGGTGGCCCGTTCCCTCAGGTATTGCCGATCGAAACTGGTGAATTTTTCTTCATAGCTGTTGAAAACCTCCGAAATGGCGGCCTCGGCGTTTTTGTGTTCCTGCCGGATCTTGACTTCGATCGCTTCAATGATGGCGGGATCGTTGAGGATGTGCTTCTGGGTAATGAAGATCTCGGATTCGGTCTGTCCCACTTTCTCGGCCACATTCGAGGCGATGCGATCCAATTCCAAAGAGCACTTGCCCACGGCCGCGCGAAACTGGTTCATCTCGGCCAAAATGTCCCGCTCGGTCTCGACGCGATACTCCGAGACGGCGCGGTGGTGCTCGGCCGAGTAGAGGCAGGCCGGCGAAAGGACCTTGCCGGCATTGACGGCGAGCCCGTGGAAAACACGCGCCGTATTCGGGGTGTTCATGCGCCCGTCCCGGCGAGCATGCCCGCCTTGCATAGCGCGAAATCGAACTTCACGGGGTCATCCGGCGCAATGCGGCGCAGAGACTGCGTGATCTCCTCGGCCATGGTCCAGTCGGGCGTGCTGCGCCTCGAAAGGCCAAATGCCGCGGCAATCCGCGCAATGTGAACATCAACGGGAATCAGGAGGCCGGAACAGGGCACCCCCTGCCAGAGCCCCAGGTCGATCCCGTCATTGGGACGTACCATCCAACGCAGAAACATGTTGAGCCGTTTGCAGGCGCTGCCCCGTTCCGGGGAAGGCAGAAGATAGTCCAAGCCGGAAGCCGAATGGCCGCGGGCCTGTTGCTTAAGAGCAGCGACAAAGCGCGAAAGCGCCTTGCGCGCGGTTCCAGCCCCCGCTGTCGCGCTCCGATATAAAGAGCCCAGCGAGCCAAAGTCGCGTATACTGCCGGCCGCACATTCCAAAAGGCAGGCAAGGTCGGTCCCGCTTGTGAAACGGTGCCGAAGGCCCTGCAGCGCCTTGCACTTACGGGAAAACGGAAGGTTCATAGTAAAGTGAAAAGGCCGGCCTTCCATGATTTCGTCCAGCCGGTTGAGAGTGGCCAGGATCGAAGCCACGCGTCCATAGGCCAGGGATGAGGCAAGCAGACCAGCGACTTCCTGATCCTGCGGATCGCGATAGCAATGCACCCACCCCAGCGGGTCCTGCCGCAGGTATTGGGGCCTGTGGTATTGCGCAAAAATCGTCTTGATGCGCCGATGAATCACGGTCCGGTTCATGGGTCGAAAGCGGCAGAGCATAAATTGCCCTGGTCCTTATTCCAGATTCCCCGGTTCCCGAAGAGATTCGTAGAACTCCCGAAACCGGCCCCGGTTCTCGGAACTCATCAGCTTCATGGCGCTACGGGGATGTTCGTTCAGCACACCGGTAACCATGTAGGGAATGTGATAGCCCCAATCCAGCTTCTTGGTCAGCGGCAACAGCTCGGTCTCGATCACATGAAGAATGGGACCCAGGTCGAATTTGGGATTCTTGAGAAATGACATAATCAGTTCAATGGGACAGTTGCCCGCGGCCCGCCCAATGCCAAACAGCGTGGCATCGATCTGGTTGGCCCCATGAATAATCGCTTCGATGCTGTTGGCAAAAGCAAGCTGCTGATTGTTGTGGCCATGGAAGCCGATGATCTTATCCGGCAGGGCCGCCCGGTAGCGCTTGACCAGATCCTCGACCTGTTCGCAATACAGCGAACCGTAGCTGTCCACGATATACACGGCCGAAACCCGGCATTTAGACAAGTCATTCAATGCTTCGTCCAGGTCGCGCTCGATCACTTTCGAAACCGCCATAAGCTGGACCGCGGCGTCGTATCCTTTATCGATGCAATGGTGGGCCAGGTCAATGGCCTTGTCGCTATCTTTGGCATAGCAGGCCACGCGAATGATATCCAAAACACTTTGGTCTTTGGTTGGAATGTCGTTGTATTCGATTCGGCCGATGTCGGCCATGGCGGCTATTTTCATGCCCTTCGAATCGCCGATAACGCTGCGCAAGTCCTTGTCGAAGCAGAACTTCCAGACCCCATTCTCAGCGCGAGAGTATGATTTTTCAGACGAAAGGTATCCGATTTCCATAATGTCCACGCCAGAAGCAACAAGGGCCTGATACACATTGCGAACAAAGCGCTCCTCAAATTGCCAGTTGTTCATGAGGCCGCCATCGCGGATAGTACAATCAAGAATTTTGATTTCCGGTCGAAACATGGGTTTACCTCATTTCAGCGGATGCGCCGGAAAAGGCGACGCGCTCCGGCTTTAATGTATAAGACTCCTTAGGGCTTGGAAGTTAACAATTTAAGATAACTTTTGGGAACTCCTGTTTCATCTCCGGCTTCTTTGCGGACCGGGCATCGTCGAAACGCCTTTGGGGATGCATCCGCATCCCAGTGAGCCTTTGTAATACCGCCTCTGGAAAGGCTATTTTGACTCCAAGTCCAATATGGAATTACCGATTCTCATAGCCATTCTCGTTTTCGCCTCGATCGGCGTGGTTGCCTGGTCTCTTCTCTCCTCCCCGGAATCCACACGCCAAAGAGCCATGGCCCTCCTGGCCGGGTTTGAAAGACTTCAGCCCCACCTGGGCATGACCGGCTGGGCCCAAAAATACGACGCCAAAATCGCTCTGGCCGGGCTGGGGAGAGCCGAGTTGAACGGCTTTCGCATTCTGGCCCTCAAAGAGCTTGCCGCGGTCGGCGCCATTCTCCTTTGCGTTGTTCTACGGATTCCAGTCCTCCTCTTGATCTGGCTCTCGGCAGGTGCCTTCTTCCTTCCGGACCTCTACTTGAGGGATCGCCGCGAGAGAAGGCGCCGGGAAATCGTGCGTAGCCTGCCGGATTTCCTGGATATGCTCACGCTGGTCATGGAAGCCGGCCTGGATTTTGGCACGGCCATTTCGACCATTCTCCGCAAAAGCCGTCGCAGCGCGCTGCTGGAGGAGGTTGAAATCGCGGCCCAGGAAATGCGCCTGGGCGTGCCCCGCGCCCGGGCCCTGCAAAACCTGGCCTCCCGGCTTAAAATCCAGGATGTCAATGTTTTCGTCTCCGCCGTTCTCAATGCCGAACAAACGGGAACCAGCATGGCTTCGGCCCTTCGCATTCAGGCCGGCGCCAGCCGCGAGCGGCGCATGCAACGCGCGGAGAAACTGGCCCTCGAAGCCCCGGTCAAAATGATCTTTCCCCTGGTCTTCTTCATCTTCCCCGTCATCTTCATTGTTCTCATCGGCCCCATTATCGTGCAGTGGCTCCGGAAGTAGAAGTTGGCAGTTGTCGGTTCACCGTCAGGACAAAGCCGGACGACCCATCTCCCGCTTTTCTTCACTGAGAACCGACAACTGACAACGGCCAACTCCCC
Organism: uncultured Fibrobacterota bacterium; assembly: GCA_964455935.1. Taxonomy (GTDB): domain Bacteria; phylum Fibrobacterota; class CAYVZU01; order CAYVZU01; family CAYVZU01; genus CAYVZU01. The sequence goes on along the minus strand of CAYVZU010000007.1, from coordinate 2,172 downwards.
CGCACCTACTTAGTCCATTTTTTATTTTGTCTCCAACAGTTGTAATGGTTTAGTTTATTCTGTTTCCCAGAAATAAGAAGAAATTCAACAATATTCACCATACCCCAATGGAGGATGAGCATGTCCAAACGCAGAATGGTGACCATTGACGGCAATGATGCGGCAGCGCACGTAGCCCACAAGGTCAACGAAGTCATTGCAATCTACCCGATTACGCCGTCCTCCAACATGGGCGAGCTCTCCGACTCGTTTTCCGCGGCCGGACAAAAGAATATCTGGGGCACAGTACCCCTGGTTGTCGAGATGCAGAGCGAAGGCGGCGCAGCCGGTGCCGTGCACGGCGCTCTCCAGACCGGATCGCTTTCCACGACCTTCACGTGCAGCCAGGGCCTGCTTTTGATGATTCCCAACATGTACAAGATCGCAGGCGAGCTGACCCCCACGGTGTTTCACGTAACCGCCCGAACCCTGGCCACCCATGCGCTAAGCATCTTCGGCGACCACAGCGACGTTATGGCCGTACGCCAGACTGGATTCGGCCTTATCGCCAGCAACAACGCCCAGGAAGTCATGGACACGGCCCTGATTGCGCAGGCCGCGGCCCTGGAAGCCCGCGTTCCTTTCGTTCATTTCTTTGACGGATTCCGCACCTCGCACGAAATCCTGAAAGTCGAAGAGCTGACCATGGACGACATGCGCGCCATGATCGACGACGAATTGGTTTCGGCCCACCGGCTAAGGGCGCTCCGGCCGGATCAGCCCGTGATTCGCGGCACGGCCCAAAATCCCGACGTTTTCTTCCAGGCCCGTGAAACGGTGAATCCCTTTTACGCGTCCACCCCGGAAATCGTTCAGAAGGC
>CAYVZU010000007.1:0-1302 GCA_964455935.1 uncultured Fibrobacterota bacterium | reverse complement strand
ATGGATAAGTTCGCCAAGATCGTCGGCCGGCAGTACAAGCTTTTCGAATACGTAGGAGCCCCGGATGCCGAGCGCGTGATTGTTCTTATGGGTTCCGGCGCAGGCACGGCCCATGAAACCGTCGAATACCTCGCATCAAAGGGCGAAAAAGTGGGCGTGCTGAAAATCCGGCTGTTCCGGCCTTTCAGCATCAAGCACTTCGTGGATGCCCTGCCAAAGACCGTCAAGGTCCTGGCCGCCCTGGACCGCACCAAGGAACCGGGTGCCGCGGGCGAACCCCTGTACCAGGACGTGATTACCGCGCTGGTCGAACAGGGCCGCACCATCAAGGTCGTCGGCGGCCGCTACGGCCTGTCGAGCAAAGAATTCACGCCGGCCATGATCAAAGGCATCTTCGACGAATTGAAAAAGGGTGCCCCCAAAAACCATTTCACGATCGGCATCAACGACGATGTGACACAGACCAGCATCGCCTATGACCCGAAGTTCTCGATCGAATCGGCCGACGTGATCCGCGCCGTGTTCTACGGCCTGGGTTCGGACGGGACCGTGGGCGCCAACAAGAACTCGATCAAGATCATCGGCGACGACACCGAGAATTTCGCCCAGGGTTATTTTGTGATCGACTCCAAGAAAGCCGGCACCATCACCACCTCGCATCTCCGGTTCGGCCCCCGGCCCATCCGGCTGTCGTGCCTGATCAACGAGGCCAATTTCGTGGGTGTCCACCAGTTTGTGTTTCTGCAGAAGTACGATGTCCTGGCCAAAGCGGGCGAAGGCGCCACGGTGCTGCTCAACAGCCAGTATTCGGCGGACGAGACATGGGACAAGCTGCCCCGTCATGTGCAGGACCAGGTCATCCAGAAGAAGCTGAAGGTTTACGTCATCGATGCCTACAAGGTCGCCAAAGACACGGGCATGGGCGGCCGCATCAATACGATCATGCAGACCTGTTTTTTCGCCATCTCGGGCGTGCTGCCGCGCGAACAGGCCATCGAGGCCATCAAGCGCGCGATTAAAAAGACTTACAGCAAGAAGGGCGAAGAGGTCGTCAAAAAGAATTACGAAGCCGTGGACCAGACCTTGGCCAATTTGCACGAGATCAAGGTGCCGGCCACAGCCGCCGGCAACATCGGCATGCTGCTGGGCGTGTCGGATAAGGCTCCGGCCTTTGTGCGCGAAGTCACGGCCGCGATCATGTCGCAGAAGGGCGACGATTTGCCGGTATCGAAGTTCCCGTTGGACGGCACCTTCCCCAGCGCGACCACACAATGGGAAAAACGGAACATTGCCCTGGAAATC
>CAYVZU010000006.1:0-65525 GCA_964455935.1 uncultured Fibrobacterota bacterium | reverse complement strand
GCCTTTTTGCCAGAGTTTAGGATGCCCCTCTCTTTGGTGGTTCCGCAGCAAGGAAATGGGCCTACCCCATTACGGCAAGGATTAATGGCAATTGCTATAGAATCCCCATAAACGCCGCAAGGGCGGTTCGCGAACCGCCCCTGCATCACACCCCAAACTGCCAGATACACTTATTTTGATTCAGCCCTTCTTTTCATTCGCCCACCATTTTTCGATTCTGTCAAAGGCCTCTTTGATGATCTCATTGCCGAACGAGAAGCTCATACGAACATGGCCCTCGGCCGTGGGGCCGAATCCGGCGCCGGGCACGATCACGGCCTTTGCTTCTTTCAGAAGTCTAACGCAAAAATCTACGGAGCTGCGGAACCGTTCGGGAAGGATCTTGGGGAAAACATAGTAGGAACCGCTAGGCCTTTGGTACGAGAAGAGATCGGACAGCTTATCGAGCCGATTGCAAATCAAGTCGCGGCGCCTGGCATACTCGGCAACCATTTCCTTTGTGGGTCCATAGGGCCCTTCCAGCGCGATCAGGGCTGCCACCTGCGACACTGTAGGCGCGCAAATTACGAATGAATCCTGGATTTTTAAAATCTGGTTCATGATCCCTTCGGTCGCGACCATCCAACCCACGCGCCAGCCGGTCATGGCATACTCTTTGGAAAAGCTGAAGCAGGAAATGATTCGTTCGCGCAGTTCGGGAATGCTAAAGAGGTGAAACGCCTTCTCCTTGTCATAGACCAGGAACTCATAGGGATCGTCGGTTATGATAAATAGATCGTGCTTCCGGGCCAGTTTGGCCAGCGACAACAGATCCTCTTTGGGAAAGAGCGTCCCTGTTGGGTTCGAGGGATTCACCACAATAATCGCTTTGGTCCTTTTTGTGATCGCTTTCTCGAAGGCCGGCAAATCAAGCCTCCAGCCCTGGTCCTCGATCAACGGCACTCCAACCGGAACACCGCCCGCCAGCCCGATCTGCTCGTAATGCGAAGAAAATCCCGGCGATGTCAGCAGGATTTCTTCACCCGGCTCGATGATGGCCAGCCAGGCCATCATCAGGGCCTGCATGGCTCCTGCGGTTACGATCATTTCCGTTTCGGAATTAACCTCGACACCCTTGTCACGTTTCATGCGCTCCGCAATGGCACGTTTAAGCGAGGGTACTCCGGGCGGCGGGGCGTATTTGCCGATCTCGGCGTTTTCGCGGAGTTGCTTGATAAGCCCTTCGCGGATAAATTCTGGAGTCTCGAAGGAGGGGAGCCCCCATGATAGGCTGATGCATCCCGGCGTCTCCATGGCCAAAAGCGACATCTCTTTGATGGCGGACACCGACATGGCCTGCACTCGTTGGCTGATGCCTTTGCTTGCATATTTCTTTCCAAGCTTTGTGAAAACCGAGCTGCTTGAAGGCATAAGAATCTCCCGCGCAGGATTGGAGTTACAAAGCCAACAAGATAGGATTTTTCCCTGAATCGTTCAACCGGCCGGGCCGGGCAGGATGCAAAACAAGGTTTGCCGCCCCTTTCCCGGCGGAATGGCCCGGTCCGACGATGCATCAAATTGGCCGTGCCCGCGACGGCATAGCATTCCGTTTGGTCGGCCTGGTAGCTTTTGAAAGACCGCAGCTTCTTAGAATCGAGGCCTTGCGGCGCTCACCCGTTTAAGTATTCCATGCGCGACTGGAATCATGCCAGGTGCTGACGGATGAACCGTTACCGGCACTGAAATGGCCGGGTCGATCCCGTAGATGCAGACTGCCATGCCTTCAAGACGGAGCGTGTCGGCTTGATATGTATGTGTGAAAGCCCTCCGGAGCGCCGGGAAAGAGATGGTCTTCGCATACAGGAGCAGACCTTCCGCGCTTGCGGTTGAATAGGTAATGTCTTCGAATCCCAGACATGGTAAAGAAGCGTGAAAAGGGATGAATGCTTCCCCTGCCGCAACTTCCAACTCACCGCGGTCAACAACGCCATCCCGGTTTTTGTCGGTCAGCGGAGGCGGAGCCTTCCGGCCGGTCTTTGCATAGCACCCCTGAATATGGCGTATTCCGGGGTGAAGGTCCGCGGCTGCCAAATCAAAAACCAGCGAATCGCCTCGGACCTCAACGGTGGCGGTTCCAAAAGAATAGCGCTTCGATAGTTTTGTATTCAGCGGTTGAAGCTGTGCCCTGAAAAGCAGGCGTTCGCCGCAGAATGCGGCCGCGGCCAATCCAAGGCAGAATAGGGTCAAGCGTGTGCAAAGAAACCGGGTCATGAGATTAAGATCGAAATTTCGCCCGCATGCCGCAAATCATCTAAGCCCAACCTGCAAAATCCGTCTTGCACCGTTCATTTCTCCATCGAAGGTATAGCCTTGTGAACTTGTTCGAGGAGAGATTGAACTTCACGGTCAGATGTTTGTCGGAAGTCTCTGTACCAGTAGCCCACGGCATAGAAGGGATCGGGAGTCCTGAGGCAGACAACACGATTGGCAATTTTCTTCATCTCCGCGCAAGTCTCGGCTGGAGCAATGGGTACGGCAACAACGATTTCGCGGGGTTTGTGTGCTGCAACCGCGGCCACAGCCGCTTTCATGCTGGCCCCCGTAGCCAGCCCATCATCGACGATGATCACGGTCCGGTCCGCGGCTTCCCACAACGGTTTGTTGCCGCGATATTGGTGTTCCCGTCGCATCAGTTCCTGCTGCTCGGCCGCCCGAACCGACCGGATCTGCTCGTCGGTGATTTCCATGAATCCAACGACTTCCGAATTGAGCACAATTACCCCCCCGCTGGCGATGGCTCCTAACGCCAGTTCGGGCTGCGACGGCACCCCCAGCTTGCGAACGACAATCACGTCCAGCTCGCTTCCCAAAGCGACGGCGATCTCATATGCTACCGGGACTCCTCCGCGGGGAAGACCCAACACCAGAAGTCCGGGCACGCGGCGATACTCAAAGAGCGCCTCGGCCAGCAGCTTCCCGGCCTGAACGCGATCGGTGAAGAATGGATCATTCATGTGCGAACAGCCATGCGGGGAATCGATTCGACGGGGATGAACCGTCAACCGAGAAGATCCGGCCGGATCGTTGGGCTCCGGCCGGGCATTGCAAGCGGGACTTCTTACGGACCGTATTCCAGATTGGGCGGGGAGGCGCGGCGGGGGAAATCGATTTATGCTACGGCGTGCTTTTCTTTCTCCCAAACGCGGTCGGCAAGCGCGTTGCGGATGAATTGCAAATGCGTTTGTTCATCCTGATAGTTCTTTCGGATGAGAAGAGCAGTCTGCGCCGGAACGTCCCAGGTGGTGGCATCCTGATATTTGCGGTTGGTCAGGCGCTCGTTTGTTTCCATGGCTTCAAGCGCTCCTTTGGTGCCGGTTGCGCTTCGAACGGAGGTGAAGCCCTCAATTAAAAAACCCTTGAAGCTTCGCGAATACTCGGGCGGTTCAGCACCGAGCTTCCGGATTTCCGTGGAGAGTTCGGAATAGTGCAGGTCGTGGTCGTTGCGGTACTTCGACAAGTGTTCGCGCACGGAGGGAATATCGACCTCATCGATGGCCTGAGAATACGCGTGGGCGGCGTCCACATCCAGCTGCGCCAACGAACTCAGTTTTTTTGCAAGATCGGAATTGTTCATCGCAGCCTCCTTTTGGCGTATGCGTTCATGATTTGCGGGACAATGCCTTATATCCGCAACGACCAAAGGAGCAAAAACGGTACCGACGGTATGGGCAGGTACGTGGCACTTGCATTGCTCATTTTAAGGTCAAACCCCGTCGGAGGGCCTGTGGCGAAAACCGAGGAACAAATACGCATCAGCCTGGCGGAGCAACTTCGGTGGGACGACCGGCTGGAGGGCTGCAACATCCAGTTTCAGGTCCGGTTGGGGCGCGTTACGCTCACCGGCACTGCCGCAACGGAGGAGGCCCGAACGGCGGCGGAGGCCAATGCCTGGAGAACGGCTGGAGTCAGTTGCGTGGACAATGAGATCGTTGTGTTGGCCGCCGTCGGATCCAATTCCGGCAGGGCATGCACTCTGCGAACCAGTCTGGAAAGGCGGTTTGCTTGCGATGCGAAACTGGCCTCTTGCGGGCTGGTTGTAGAGTCCGCGGGTCGCGATGTCGTTCTGCGCGGAACCGTCGACGCCCTTTGGAAGAAAAGGCTGGCCGAGGACATCGCCCGTCGTTCCCTTGGCCAATGGCGCGTGCTGAACCAGATCGGCATCGTTCCCGGCCATACCATCGAGGATACGCATGTTGCCGAGAACATCGCGCGCGCATTGCGCCAATTGGACCCCGAAGGCACCCTCAATTTGGACGTCATTGTTGAGAGCGGGGTCGTCACGATATCGGGCAACGTGCCTTCCTGGCAACTGTTCAGCCAGGCCGATAGCATTGCCCAACGCATACCGGGCGTTCAGGAATTAAGAAACCAACTCCGGATCCGGCCCGCTGATTCTTTGTCGCAAGGTGAAGACGAACCAGCGCAGGCATCTGTTGAACAGCCATGAAGGACGGCGCAAGAGAGTGCCCGATCGCTTCTGCTTTGCGCGCGGCCCTCTTTATTCCTGTGGATGCCTGATCCGGGAATTTTTGTGCCCAACAAGAATGAATCTCATAATACGCATGCTCGCGAGGACCCGCCGCCCCAAGGGTGGATCTATGCAAATCGGATCGAGGCCAAGTTTCTGTTATCGGATTCCAAGGCCGGAGGCATTGAGGCGTGGATTTCGACCTGGCTTCGCAAGGAGGAATTTGCGGATAACGAGCGGGGACTCATCTGGTCTATTTACCTCGACAGCTCTCAGTTCACCTGCTACCGGGACCAACTTCAGGGCCGCCAGGGCCGGTTTAAAATCCGGTTCCGTTCGTATGGCAGTTCCCCTGGGGGCTATTGGGAGATCAAAGAGAAATGGGGCCTGCGCGTGGCAAAGGCCCGCTCCCCTGTCTCGTTTCGGGCGGCCCTGGATTGGAGCACGGTCGAAATCGACTGCCCCATTGCCGCGCAGATTCGCGAAAGAATCAGGCGATTTCGCCTGGTGCCCGTTCTTGTCATGCGGCAGCAGAGAAATGCCTATGAAGACGAAAGCGCCGGAATCCGGGTCACATTCGACCGGTCCCTGCGCGTGCACCCGGCCCTGGCGGGACCGGGCAGAAAATATCGCCTTTTGCAGGATCATGTGGTGATTATGGAGATCAAAACAACCTCGGAGAAAAATGCGGCAGGCGACAGATTGCGGCGCAAGTTCAATCTGGAAGAAATCCGGTTCTCCAAATACTGCCGGTCGGTGGAGATTCTGAGGGAGCTTTATCCGGCCTTTCAATCCCGGTCGCTCTGGGACCGGATCTTCAACGGAGTGATTCGGAATGATGCCAGACTTTCTGGGGAAACTGCTGACGTCTGAACCCATCGAACCCGCACGGACCGCACTCGCGTTGTCGGTCGCCCTGCTGGCGGGAATCATTCTATCCCTGGTGTACCTTTATACGCACCGGGGCCGGAGGTATCGGCAATCGTTTATCCAAACGATCCCGCTTTTGACGGTCATCGCTGCCGGTGTCACCATATTGATCGGCGATAACCTTGCCAGGGCTTTCGGTTTGATTGGCGCGGTTGCTATTATCCGTTTTCGCACCGCAATCCGGAACCCCCGCGATATGACGTATGTATTCCTGGTCATTGTCATGGGAATGTCATGCGGTTTGGGGCAATTCTGGCTTGTGGGGCTTATCATGCTGGTCTATGTTACCATTGCCGTTGCAATGACGCGGCTTGATTATGGCGGAGACTGCATCAGTCGTCGCAGATACCGGCTACAGGTGGATGTAGAGAATATGTCCGATTTTCAGACGTTTCTTCGGGAAAATCTGACCGGCAGTTTCGACCAGATCCGGCTTGAATCCGTGGGGTCCGCCAAGGGCCGGTTTCGATTGGAATACCGGGTTGTGCTGAGACATTCGGTGAAGCCGCTGAATTTTGCCAAACAGATCGTCAGCATGAACCAGAACCACTTTAAAAATTTCAGGATCGAATCCCTGGATTGAAGCGGCAAAGAGAAGGTGTGAGATGAGCGATGGGCTTCAAAAGCGCTCCGCAATAGCCTGGCCGTGCTGGTTTTTTCCAATCGGCTTCATTTTGACGCTTGCGCTGGCGTTGCAGGCGAGACCTGAACTTAAAGTTCGCGGCAATCTGGAGGTGGGCGCTGAGACGAGCAACAGGGGGTTTTTCCTGGATCGGGAAATCCGCATCTACAACTATGATTTCAATCGGATTTTGCGCGCACGTTTGAAGACTCGAATTCAGTTCAGTCCGTGGATTCTTGGCTTCGCCGATTTTACGGGCGATGTGGATCAGCCCGGCGTTTTGATCGACGATCTGGGGTTCCGGTTTGGAGAGAATCGAATATCCTCGATGACCGTTGGAAATATCAAGAAAGTCTTTGGGTTGGAGGAGATGACCTCACGCGAACGGTTGCCCACGCTGAAGCGCAGCCTTGTACACGAGTATCTGGCCTCCTTCGGCGCCCAGGGGAGGGACCTCAGTGTTCTGGGCACAGGAAGGATTTGGCGAGAATGGTCCTTGTATGCCGATGGGGGGGGTGATGGGGACGCGCGGGCCTTTTTGAACCTGCGGTTTGCTCAAAACGAGGTGGGTCGGTCCGTCGCCGGAACAGCGCTTATGTACATTTATCACCATCACCAGAATTCCACGTTGTTGGGTGAAGTGGATATGGCCCGGTCTTGGCGTCGCTGGTACGCGGACTTGGAGATCTTTGCGGGAAATGACCCGAACGAATCCAATCTCTCCGAACATTTCGGCGAGAACCGGAGTGTTCTGTTCGCCGCCGGAAAATCGACCGCGACCCGGTCATTCCTGATCGCGCGGCCGCTTCTTCAGACTCTGGAAGCGGTTTCGCTCATAGCCGTGATCCTGACGGACACCGAACCGGAAACCAAGACGCGATTTCAGTGGATGCCCGGACTCAATCTGTATCTGGATTCCGACAGCCGGGTTCGGTGGATGAATTCCGTCGAATGTACCTTTGTCAATAACGGGGTGGACCCGGACTTGCATCGGTGGAGTTATTGGCTTGGCTCCCAAATCCAGGCGCGGTGGTAGCGCATGCGCGCCCAAGCCCGAATTGGTTTTGTGTTTGTGTTTCTAGGATTGACGGGGTGCCTGATCACGGATTCGGGCTATGAACCCATTCCGGGCAGCACTCTGGCCGCGCTTGAGATCTCTCTCAGCCAAAATGCCTATCAGAAGCTGCGCAAGTCCACCTACCTGGGGGCGGAGATTCCCGGACGCATCCGCACCGCCGGCCGCGAATACGACATGACAATCGAGATGCACGGCAATGTTGCCAAACGTTTCCTGAAGAAGTCCTACCGAATCCAGTGGGTCGATCCGGTTGCCGGCCCTCAGGACTTCGTTCTCTCGGCCCAGTGGACCGATCCCAGCCTGTGCCGGTACAGGCTCTCGGACTTTCTCTTTCGCAAAGCGGGACTGGTCTGTCCCGGCGTCCGGCCGGTGGCTCTTTATTTAAACCACATTTATGAGGGTGCTTATCTGGCGATCGAGAGCGTGAACGATGACTTCCTAAACAGGCATTTTGGAACGGTTTCCAGCTGCTATCGACTGAATCTGGGAGGGCGCTTTACCCTCCAAGACGGGATGCTCACGGAACAGTCCTTTACGAAAAAATGCCCGGACAATGACCAGAGTTACACAGACCTTTCCCGCCTTATGGAAATCCTGGACAGGGGGATCGGCGATGACACACAGACGGAGGTGGAATCGGCGCTCGATATCGAGCGCGTCATCGGCTACTGTGCGGTTTCCGCCGGAGTTTCGAATTGGGATGGAATGCGCAACAACTTGTATGTTGTCATGGACCCGGGGTCCGGAAAACTCCAGATTGTCCCGTGGGATCTCGACAACACCTTTGGCGGATATCCCTATGCAATTCCCTTCTACAGCAATGGGCTCTACGAGCAGATTGTACGCTACGAACCCTACAATGTCGTTTTTTATGAGATATTGGAGCGCGTCTTTGTCCAGGATGAGCTTTTGCAGGTTCTGGATTCGTTTCAGACCGAAGTGGCACCCGCGCTTGCCCTGGACCCATATCTGCGCCGCGTGGGCGCGGACCCGGCCGGCACAGTCGAAAATCTGCGGCGCTATATCGATGCCATGGCATCGACGATTCAGCGCGCATTGCGCCAACGGCAAAATGGGAATTAGGATTGGCTCCATCCTTTTTGGCACCTGGGGTGTAGCGCAGAACCATCAAAACCGCGGATTCGGGAACCCCGACTTGAAACTCATCGCATGCGACGATTCGAGGGTTGTGGCTCCCGTGTACCTGGTTTTACATTATGATGATGCACCAATCTCATCCGCAAAGATCCGCACCTGGCCTGCGGGATTCGCAATACCTGCGTTCGGTTGGGCGCCCGCGCCGCAGGTTGCGCATTCCGCGCAAAGGCCGCATTCGTATTGTTCTTCTGGTGCTGCTTCTCTTGGTAGGGGTCCGCCTGTTAACGCGCACCTGCAGCCGGGATAAGCCGGCAGCAAAGCCGCTCTCGCTCTTCTCGCATGCCCAGGTGCGTCAACTTCTCGCGAAGCGCCCGCCGCGGCTCGATGCCACGGCCGATACGGTCCATCTTCAAAATCTGGATCTGCGCATAAACTACAGCCTCAACCCCGGACTTCAACAGCTTGGCCGCGACCTTCTGTCACGGTATCATCCTCAATACGCGGCCATTGCGGCTCTTGAAATCGAAACCGGCCGCGTGCTTACGCTTCTGTCCTACACCAATCCCAAAGCCCGGCCCATTGGCGAGCAGCTCTACTGTCGCAGTGTTTTTCCGGCCGCGTCCATTTTCAAGACCGTGGTTGCGGCCACCGCGCTCGAGACGGGAAGATTGAACGAAGGGAGCATCCTGGAACATGTCGGTAACCGCCACACGTTGTACCGCTTTCAATTGAAAGAAGTCGTGCGCGGAGACCCCATAACCTTGCGCGAAGCCTATGCGCACTCCGTGAATGCGGTGTTTGGCCGCATCGGTCTTTATATGGTAAACGTGCAGGACATTCAGATCGTGGCGGGACGATTCGGGTTTGGCAGCCCGGTCCCGTTTGAACTCGATGTGGACAGCGCGGTCGTCATGCCGTGCGATTCCATGCTGTCAATTGCGGAGCTTGCGTCGGGCTTCAATAATAAAACGCGCATGTCTCCATTGTCCGGGGCCTTGATGGCGGCAGCCATCGCAGGTGACGGAAATCTGCCAAGGCCGATTTTGGTGGATTCCATCTCCACCCTGGACGGCAGGCCGCTCTTTCGGAATCCGCGCGGGGCCTGGAAGCGGGCGATTGACTGGGAGACCGCAGTGCAGCTGCGCCAAATGATGCAGAGCGTTGTGGGATTTGGAACCGCTCGCAGGTCTTTTCGGAATTTCAAACTTTCGCGGTTTTCCCGTGAGGTGGAATGCGGCGGAAAAACCGGTTCGGTCAGCCAGGAAGGCATGGGGAGGATTGATTGGTTTATTGGGTACAGCCGACCGTTGTCGGACTATCCGGGACTAGCCCTGGGGGTGGTGACGGTTCATGACGAATATTGGACCGTTCACTCGAGCTACATCGCCTCGGAAATGATCCTTCGGCATTTGCGCCTGGTCGGCGCCGAAACAAAGCCGGCGAGGTCCCAGGCCCTTGCCAACCGTTAGTTTGGCTTGTCCGGCGGCACGCCGGCCCTCCCGCAGGATCATCCTAAATACCGCAGTTGATTCATAGATCGTGCCGGCTCGCAAGGCCAACCTCCAGTCTCATTTCTGATCATCATTGGCGCTCCCGGTTGCCAATCGCGCTCCAAGGCCGGCTCAACTGGAAATTCACCCATAAATGCCGGTTAAATTCGGTTCGCCTCCATTCTTCCGGTTCGGCATGTCATTTGCAAATCTTCGGCCTTGAAGGCAATTCACCCAAATTTCAAGTAAGGAGGATGTATGTTTCGAAAAGTCATGATAGCCGGGTTGGCCATCAGCCTGGTTCTCGCAAGTTCGCTGTGGGCACAGACCAACAATGGGCCCAAAATGGCCAATCTGGGGTATCTCCAGGTTGGGCCCGCGTTCTGGGATCTTGACGAACTGAATGATTCGCTGCAAGTTCGGGGGCTGGATGATTTCTCGAATACGGTTTTGGCGATCGGTCTGGGCAATTATACTATGATTCAGCGGGTACTTGTGGATTTCCAAATCAACTCGTATTGGTGGGGCGATGAGAAGACAAACGGGACCGAAGGTTCCCTGGTGGCTGGCAATGCCTTTCTTAATCTGGGCATCAATATTCTTCCCTCCTATATGAACCTTCAGCTTTATCCGCTCGTGGGCTTTGGCGGCGGCGTATTGCGCCTTCACGTGCACGATGATGAAGCGTCCTGGACCGATGCGCTCAACAATCCCAACGGTGTTGGCACGGATCCGCTTTACCAGTGGTCAATGCTGTTGAATTTCGGCGGCGGACTGGATTACCTAATTTCAGTCGGGCCCATTCAGCGGATGGTTGTAGGGCTGCGCGGCGGCTACATCTACGACCCAACGGATTCGGATTGGAACCAGCAGGGCCCAAATCTGACCGGCGCACCGGAACAGAAGCAATCCAATGGCTACATCATGGTTACTATCGGCAAGGGTCTCAGCTACAGCATGTGGCAGAGATTGGCCAGCGCTCTGCAGTAGGCAATTCCCATTCTTCAATTCCCTCATTGCCCATGGCTCCTCCGCATTCCGCGGAGGGGCCATGGGTTTTTTCCCGGCCCGGCAGAATGCCCCGGCAACAATCGTTCCAGCGGACAATCCCCTCTGGATATTCGTATTTTCCTGATATGAGCATTGAACGGGCCCGCGCACTCTTTCGGCGCTATCTGGAGCAGCAACAGGATTTGGGAATTCGGAATTTTGTTGGGCTCAAAACGGCGCCATTAGTCGCCGAAGCCAACGTCTCCAGGCAGGCCCTGCTTGACGAGCTTCGGGCAAAGTTCCAGAATTGTCTTGATTGCCCGCTGGGCAAGACGCGCATGAAGTTCGTCTTCGGTTCGGGGAACCCCGAGGCCATTCTCATGTTCGTTGGGGAGGCGCCGGGAGCGGACGAAGACCGGCAGGGCGAGCCCTTTGTAGGCGCGGCAGGCCAGCTTTTAACGAAGATGATCCAAGCCATGGGGCTGAGCCGTGACCGGGTTTTCATCGCCAATATTTTAAAATGTCGACCTCCCGCCAACCGAACGCCCCAACCCGATGAGATTGCGGCCTGCATTCACATGCTCCTCGAACAAATCCGAATTGTCCAGCCCAGGTTCATTTGCGCGCTTGGAGCCACTGCGGCTCATGCTCTGCTTAATAGCCAGGAGTCCATCGGCAGACTTCGCGGCCGTTTTCATGACGCGTTCAACGCAAAACTCCTGGTGACATACCATCCCTCGGCCTTGCTGCGCAATCCAGCGTGGAAGCGGCCGGCCTGGGAAGACCTTCAAGCCCTGATGAACGAAATGGCGCCCAGACAGTGATCGGTCTTCATCGTTGGGCCCGGGTTTTGCAGTCCCGCTAATCAGCGGCCTTGTTCTCCGCCGCCGCCAATTCCTTTCTAGTAACGATTCAGCCTTCCAACGCCGGTTCGGTTCGACTTGGTTCGGCATCGCTCACCAACCACCGCTCACCGAACCTTCTATTCGGTACTTGAAAGGATGTACCCTGGGCGCAGTCGAAGGGTACGAGTAATTGAAGCTGAATGGTTGCGCTTTCTCAATAGCCAAATAACTTCGATCCGTGGATAGGCCGGCGGGGCCGTGTCCGCTTACCGCATCCAATCCTGTTACAATGACTCACGAAAGAAGAGTGGAACAGGTCTATTCATTCGGTCCGGGAATTGGCTCTTATCGTCCAGGTCGCCTCGAACAGTCCAACCGGGAGTATCTCTCTCTGGGATACTGGCGCAATGGTGCTGTACGCTACGGCGAGGCCGCGCGGCAACTGCTTGACTATGTGCTTGACCGCAGCGGGATCGTGAGTGCCCGCCGGATTCTGGATGTGGCCTGTGGATATGGGGCCGAGGCTTTTGCACTACTTGATCGCTTTGCGCCCGGTTCAATCGACGCCCTGGACCTGACAACGCGCCATATTGACTACGCATCGCAAAAGGCGCGCTGTCTTGGAGTCGGGGAGAAGCTTCGATTCCATCGTGTCAATGCCTGCCAACTGCCCTTTTGCAGTGAGAGCTTCTCGCACATGTTGGCGATCGAGGGTCCGGCTCAGTTCAATACACGGCAAGGCTTCTTTGGAGAAGCGTACCGAGTATTGGAGCCGCGGGGCGAACTGGTCCTTGCGGACGTGATCCTGGGGGGCCATGCCGAAAATGCCAGTGCCGCCGAAGGAAAACTACTCTCCGCCGCTGCCAGGAGTTGGATGGTCCCATCTGAAAATTGCGTTACCGGAGCTTCGTACATTCGACAGCTGCAGAGGGCTGGATTCGCGGTGCTTTCATTCGAAAGCCTGGGAGATTGCGTCCTGCCTGGATATGCTAGCAATGCCCTGAACCGGACCACTTTTCGCGCAAGGCGAAACCAAAGGGGATTCTGCGCCGCGCTTGGCCTTACGGTGATATCCTATGGATTGGGAATACTGTATCGTCGCGGAATGATTGACTACATTCTTGTGAAGGCGAAGAAGAAAGCTTAACGAAACACCATTCCCATCCCGCGACCCCTTTCCGCATGAAAAAAAGGTTTGCAGGGCGGAGTTGGAGAGCCCCATGGATGAGGTTTCTCCAGTGCAATCGCCCGCCGACGAGAGTCCTACAGCATCTTGCCGAATTTATTTTTGATGGCAGGCGGCAATGCGCCAACCTTGTCCAGCAGGCGGGTTGCATTCAGACCAAGAATCAAGCGCTTTTCCTGGTCCGAAATCGGCGCAAACACTACGGGACCAATGCCCACGGACATGGCGTTGAGAAACCCATCGGAGCCCATCATGAATTTGTGCGCGCCCACCTCTTTCAACCCACGATTGAGCCATCCCATATTTCCCAGGCTCCAGATGTTCATGTGAACGTTGTCCCTCTTCTTCAGCACCTCATCGTGCCAACTGCCCCCGCCGTTGTAGTGCGCGAAAATAAAATCAGTGCCGGGAAATTGCTCCGAAATCTTCAGAATCACGGGCCTGGTCCATGCATGATTGAATACAAGCATGGTGTGTGCATTGGCGAACTCATACACGATTGCCAGATTGGGACCGTCGCCCGGATAATTCTCCTGATAGTCGTTGATCAGCTTGATACCGCGGACCCCGGCCTTATACATTCTTTCGAGTTCACGAACGATAGCGATCCTGCTGTCATTGGGATTAATGCAGAGGAAAGGGATCATCCGGTCGGGCATCTTCTTCCAGACCGCCAATAAGAAATCGTTTCCCAATCGATAATCAGCTCCCGCCCCGATGTTATAGCCGCCGCTGACCGCCCAAAAAGCATCCACGCCGTTCGCATCGAGATACGCTCGGGACTCCTTGACGGCTTCCTCTACATCGGAAAACGTGGCTGCGTGCGGCCAATCGCCAATGTGTATGTGACCGTCGATCACCAGGACATCGGGCATCCCCAGCCCTTTTTTCCAGTTTTCAAGGATTCTGCTCATCGTACGCCTCCCAATAGCTTACGGAGGTTATCCCCGCAAATCATGCGTTTGGCCCCTTCGTTGAGCCCGCGCGCGTATTGGACATTGGAAATAAGAATTCCGGGGTCGACAAACGGCATGGCGCTGGCGAAAAGAACGCGCTCGGGTCCCACATCCAAAGCCACTTCTCGCCAGAATTCAAGAATCCCCGCAATGTCGATGCGCAGATTGGGAATGCGCTTAATGAGTGGAACAATGGCGTAATTAATACCAAGTCCGCCAAGAACGTGGGACAGGATCAGCGGAAGCCGGGGATAGGCAAGAGCAATTTCCCGCACTCCGTTTACCTCGTTTTCGCTGAGATTGCCGCATGTGGTGGTCTGGCCAAAATCCAAAAAGCACGGGATGCGGTGCTCGTCGAGAGCATTGAGAAGGTCGCTCCAAAGCCAAAGCAGGGGAGGCGCCACCTTCATGCGCAGTCGCGCCGCTTTTACGTTGTGATCGAGCATTCGGTTCACCACCTCTTGGGCTGCCTTGGCGCCAATGCGTTTGGGTGGTTCAAGCACCCAGACCGGGTGCAGGCGCGGCATTTTTCGGATGGATTTGAGCAGCCTATCGTTACCGTGCTCGCGCGGATAGGTAATGCGTGCATGGTGATCATGCACCAGTGCCTCATGGATTTTGTAATGATCCATGATCGACAGAATGTTGCGAGTGGTGAGATATTCCGGGACTCCCGAAAAGACCATTTTCCCGAGCGTCACACAGCTGTCGAAAAGCTGAAGGCCGCTGATGTCTGGCATCTTCTCTTTGGAACGCAATTTATCCTCCCGCCGTTTGGCTTCTTTCCTGGCTGGGAAAATTGGCTGGCAACCTTTCAGCCCGGGATGTCATTTCGCGCATTTTCATGGACCAGATGAAAGGATTTCTCCACGAAGACCCGCCGAAATGACAACTCTCCTGGTCTGGTGCTGGAAACGGAATCGTTGCCTTGGTTGATGAATTCCATCGGCCATTTATCTGGCCAGGAGAACGTTTCGTATGATCCTTTGATTGTTGCTTTTCATTACAATAGCATACACTCCGGCGGGCGCATTGGGCCAAAAAACTTTGAACGTTCCGGGCTTGCCAGCGGCCGAATGGGACCAAGCTCGGCGACCGGTGACATCAAAGGCCACCAACTTGTATTCTCCGGGCGCGCCCAAATTTACCTGAAACACAATTCCATCGCGCTTCGATTCTGCCCGGAGTCCAAGAGCCTGAACGGTTGATGTCCTTTCTCCAATCCGGGCCGATGGCTGAACTTGTATGCGCAAGTTGAAGTTTCCATTTTGGCCGCCTAGCACCCAGTGTATGACAACCGTGTCCTCCCTGGGGGCCGGTGTTTCCGCTACTGGGCCCGCAAGCAAACTTGACCCCAGCAAGAGAGTTGGATACGCCGGCCCGCTTACAATTGAGTAGATTGGCGTCCCGCTTTCGCTGCCTGGATTCATACTGATTTGGTAGTTGACGGTTTCGCCAGCCTGGATCGTCACGCTATCCGGGGAGGAAATACTGGCGGCTTGCGTTGGCTGGCTGTTTGCTGAAAATACAACATCCACCCAGTAATTGGTCCCCCGGAAGGATGCTACGGGAAAAGCGCTTGAGGTGCTATAGGTATAAACCCCATTGCCCGCCGCGGAAATAGTATCCAGAGCATGCAAAGGGGGTGCGCCTTTGGTTTCAGTGAAGAAGTCATTAGTCGCTATATAATAATTGGGGCAGAAATAGGAGGCTACATAGACGGTATCGGCGGAAATTGAAACAGGCGTGGAGAAAAATACCTGCTGCCAGCCCGAGTCGCTCTCGCTGGAAAACGTGGCGCTTGCAAGCAAGGTGCCTGTGCGCGTCCAGAGATTTCCGACGTGCGTTCCCGTACTCAGCCTATTTTTGTAGAATCGGATCCCGGTGACCGTGCCCGCGGAATCGGACCTGAATTTGACTCCCAGCTCCACAGCTTGGCTGTCGGTGTAAACCGAATCGTTGGTCGGGACGGACCAGAGTGAGTATCCAAACGCGCATGGGACAAACAGAACTGGAAGAAGAAACATGAGTCGCATCGCCGTTAACATATGGCACCTCTCCTTGTTATTGGGTTTGAGCATTATTGATTTCACTTAACGTTGGTGGATTTTTTGACACGAGAAAGCTCCATGGTTTTTCCTTTGCGCGCCGATTCCCTTGCCGCCAGGGTGATTTCTGTAATCAAAGCCGCAAAGCCCGCATCCAGCGCTGGCTTTCGTTTCGCCAGGAAATCATCAACCCAGAACATTTCCCAATGCGGAGCGGAATCCGGCAACGGAATAAGGCTGCATCCTTTGGCTGTAAACAGCTTCACAACGGTTTTCCCGGGGTCCGTTCCTTCCTGCTTTATGCATACAACGCCATTGGGACCCGATATATCCATCTCCCAGGAAGGATAGGGGAAACGATGGCAGAAGTACATATTGCAGGATGCCATGGCGCCCGTTTTCATGCGCATTGCGAGTTTTCCACAATCCATGAAGGGACTGCCTTTCGAATTGAAGTTGCCATATTCCGCGGAGACCCTGGCCACATCCGTGCCCAGAAAATGGAGGACGAGATCGGTCAGATACCATCCCAGCGACAGTTCCGGTCCGCCTTCCTTCCCCTCCCGGTACCAATCGGTTTTGTGAAAACAGTCGATCACGCCGTGGTGGTGGCAGAGGTGCATGGAGAAGGGCTTCCCAATGGCGCCGGAATTGATCAGATCCTTCACCGCCACTATGGCGGGCAGGTGCCGCGCGCTTGGCCCGACCGCGATGGGTATTTGATATTTCCTGCCCAGACGAACAATTTCCTGCGAATCGCGATTCTCTGTCGCAAATGTCTTGAACATGTACAGCGGCAGCCTGTATTTGGCCACGCGCCGAACCCATTTTGCGTGCTCGGTATGCGGCGTGCAGATGATGAGCGCGTCCAGCTTTTCGTTCCTAATCATTTCGTCGACATCGCTGAATTGCTTGGCCCGGTATTGTGCGGCGTATTCCTCCGGAGACAACCCTAGAACATCCTTGATCCTTTTCGCGCTCACTCCTAAGGTCGCAAACGCCGCAAGCGTAGCGTCGCTTCTGCGTGAAAGGTAATTGGCGGCGGTAATAGGCCAGTACAGGGCTGAGATTCCAACAAGACCGATTCGCATAGTCACATTCTTTTGTTTTATTTCTCGTATTCGATCCGGTCGCGCATTTTCCGTGCCGGATTTCCCACCATGACCGCGTTGGCGGGCACATCTCGGGTCACGACAGATCCCATTCCGAGAAGGCTGCCTTTGCCGATTTTCATGAACTGCTTGACATTGCAGCCCTGGCCCAGGTAGCATCCTTCTCCGACGCAAACGTGGCCGGCCAGTGTTACGCCGCTGCAAAGGGTGGTACAATCTCCCAGAACACAATCATGATTGATAATGCTTCCGCTCAAGCTGAAGACCCAATCTCCCACCTTGGCGCCCCGCCCGATAAAGCAATTGGGGAAAATGACGCATCCGACTCCGATGGAGGCCGTGCGGGCCACAAAACAGGACGGGTCCACGATGGTGGCAAGTCGTTCTCGCGGAATATCAATTCCCTTTATTGGACCGCTCTCTCTGGGGATAATGCTCGCTTTTGGATATTTCGCCAGGACATCGAAGGTGCCAAGAACCGGATATCCATTCTGCTCCGTATGTCGATCGGCTTCCTCTTTGGTGTATAGCACATACCCGAGGATATTCCATGTCTTCTTGTCCTGGTTGATTCGTTCAATGATATGGGCCATCTCGAAAGCGTGGGGGTCTGAGGAAAGAATAATGATGTCGTTCATGCCATTTCCTTTCCGTCCGGGTCTTGGCCAAAATCCGCCTGTCCGCAGATCAACAAGACAGTCGGAATCATGGCCAAGGCCGAAACACCACTTTGAAAATGTCCTCTTTCCGATTCCGTAGCTGGTCAATTGCTTTGCCGTATTCCTCAAGCGAAACCTGCAGATCCACCAGCAGGCTGGTATCCACCTTCTTCTGATTCATCAGCTCGATGCATTTGCCGTAGGCGCCAAGAGAGCGGCATGAACCCAATACGCTTAGTTCTCTCATGTGGATAAGCCCCATTTCCAGCGGTTGGGGTTTCCAGATATAGCTGAAGACCACCAGGACACCCCTTGGGCGTAGAGCTCGTAATCCAATATTGGGTGAGGCGCCCGCCCCCGTGGCCTCAATTACAAGGTCCATCCCGGCGGCTCCGATTTCGCCGGCGATTATGCTTTCCAGGTCCTGGGACCGGGTATTGCACACCAGTGCGCCGGTCGCTTTGGCAATTCGTTTGAGTCGTTTGTCATAATGGCCTGCGACAAGAATGAGGCCGGCCTTCAGCGCGCGCGCGATTTGCGCGTGAAGAAACCCAAAGGGGCCGTCTCCGAGGATTAGCACGGAATCTCCGGGGTTGAGTTGCGCGCGTTGAAAGCTCTCGTAGCATACGGCCAGCGGTTCGGCCAGGCTTGCGGCGGCAAATTCCAGATGATCCGGAATCGGAAAAGCGTTTGCCGCGTCAATGGCGACGTATTCGGCCCAGCCGCCGGGAATCCCGGCGTCGCCCAAATGCCGGTAATTCATGCACAGGTGCGAATATCCCTTTTTGCAGCAGGCGCATTGTCCGCATACCTGAACCGGATTCAAGGCCACCCGGTCCCCGATTTTGAAGCCACTTGTGCCCGCACCGATTTCGTGGACGGTTCCAGCCGCTTCATGGCCCAGGATCAACGGAGGCTTGGCCCCGAAGTCGTCCATGTGGAAGTCGGACCCGCAGATGGCCGCCGCCTCCACTTTCACGACAATTCGACCCGCTTCCGCTTTCGGTTCGGCAGCCTCGCCCATTCGGAAATTGAGTCCGCCATGCCAAACCAGGGCTTTCATGCAGACCTCTTGGAGGCCAAGGGGCGGTCCGCTTTAGCTTCGAGGTAGTTTAGTATGGTAAGCAGCGCAAATCGACATGGATTCTCCAGCTTTCTAACACGTATAAATTCATGGTCGGCGTGAGCGTATTGCGTATCAAAACCGATCAGTGCCGTGGGAACATTGGCCAACGGGACCAATCTGTTGGCATCGACAACGGTGGCAAGCCGGCCGAAGGCCATCCTTCGACCCATGACGTCCCGATAGGCCGCTGTGAGAGCCGACAAAATGGGTTCGGTTTTGTCCATGTCGAAGGATTCTCCAACGAAGGTCCACGCACACTCGGCCGAGACGTCTTTGGGAAGGCGGAGATTCTTGAGCAGGGCATCCATTTCGTGCTGAACGTCCAAGAAGGTCTTGTTGGCGAGCCAGCGCCGGGTACCCTGGATTGTGCAGCTCAGGGGCATTCGATTGTAAAAATCACCATAATGAATCTGGCCGATGAAAAGGGATTCGTGTTCCTGCCGTGTTTGCTTGGATTGCCTTAAGGTATCGCTGCGCCGCTTAAGACCCGCAAGAACATTTTGAACGCCCAAAAGCAGGTCCGGACCGTTTTTTGGATAGCTCAGCTCATGGCAGGATTTCCCGGCTCTGCGAATCGTGATGTTCCAAATGCTTTGTCCTTTTCCGCCCAAGACCGCTTTGCCCTCGGCCGCAAATCCTGTTTCGAAGATAATTGCCGCATCTCCCTTGATCTTCTTACGGATCAACTCTAAGAGACATTCCGACTGACCGAGGGGCGCTTCGTGGCGCCCATATACCGTAACAAGGACTTCGCCGGGGAACTTGCTTCCGGTGCTTTTCAGAACGCGTACGATCTCGAGGATGGCTGCCAGGCCATTCTTCATGTCCGCGCTCCCGCGGCCTGAAATGATGCTCCGGTTACGGGAAGGCGGGGCGTGATCAACGGCAATGTGGTCGATGTGTCCAGCAAGCTGAATCACCTTTCCCGGACGATCGCCTTTTAGTCTGCCAACCACAATGGGGCTTTGGGGGATTGTATCGATAAGTTCAACCCGCGCGCCAGCCTGCCGCAGGAGTTTGCCATACAGAATCGCGGCCGCTTTTTCGTTCCCGGTGGGGCTTGGCACCAGGACAAGCCTCCACAAATTCTCCGCGATATTCTTGGGCCGGATCTTCGTGACTATGCTGTTCATGGGCTATTCCGGTATTAACACAATCTTCACGGCTTTGGCGGATTCCAGCCTTTTAAAGGCTTCCAGCCAACGGCGGAGCGGCAGCACATCAGAAATCAGCGATTTGGGGTCAAGCCGCCCCGCCTCGAACATCTTCAATATGGCTTCCCAGTTGTGCCAGTTGTGGCCAAAGGTGCCTGACAACGTGGCTGATTTTCGCAGCAGCGTGTCGAGGCTGCGGTCGTAGGGTTTTGGTCCCCAGCCGATTTTCACAACCTGTCCATAGGGGCGCACGCTTTCGAGCGCCGTATGAAGGGCGGCGGAATTTCCAGCGCAGTCGGCCACCACATCGGCGCCTCGGCCCGCGGTCATTTGCATTGCTGCTTCCACAGGATTTTCATTTTCGACTTCAGCAATTCGATCGGCCCAGCCGTGTTCTTGCGCAAGTGCCATACGGCTGCGGTCGCTTCTTGTGCCCACAAGCAAGGTGGCGCTGGCCCCCATCAGCCTTGCCATTTGAAGGGAAATCAGGCCAATGGGACCTGGTCCCACAATCACGACCACATCGCCAGGGGCAATACGGATGCGGTCGGCCAGCGCGTGGTGCACCACGCAAAAGGGTTCGGTCAGCGCCGCTTCTTCAAACGAGAGGGAAGGTGGGATTCTGTGCAGGATCTCCTGTCGGGCGATTACGTATTTGGCGAATGCGCCGTCCACACCGTACCCAAACCCCTTGCGATTTGGGCAAATTTGATAATCACCCTTGCGGCACCAGAAGCATTTGCCGCAAACGACCGCCGATGTTTCACAGGTAACACGATCGCCTGTATTCCATCCGTTCGTGCCCGGCCCTGTTTCCTTGATCACACCGCAGAATTCATGGCCCTGAATCACGGGCACGGCCACCGGGTTGGCCATCGCGTGTTTCCACATTTCAATATCCCAGCCGCATATCGATGCCGCTTTCACCTCAATTACAACAGCACCCGGCCCGCATGCCGGCTCCGGCACATCGCGAATTTCCACTTCGCCGGGCTTCTGACCGAATTTTACGAGTGCTTTCATTTCAGGGCGTCCATTTCGCTCATTTCCGCGTATCGCTTTACGGGCGTTTTCCAATTTCCGCGAAAAACATTGATTCTCCAGGCCAATCCGCCGTCTTGCTTTGGAGCTTGACAAGCCCCTCTTTCTCAAAAGCGGTCTTTAACGTTCTGGTTTCAACCTCCAGGTCCTAACCCGAATCATAATTTCGTCCCCTTCATAGCCGCCAATGCATCCTTCAAGCTTTTCTCAATCAGCTCCGTCATTTCGTCAATATCGGATTTCTCTGAAATAAGGGCCGGCGCCACCGCAAACCAATTGGGGTTGACGCGCATGATAAGACCGTTCTTGAGACTCGTCTTTTTAAGCGCGAGCCCCAGCTCGTTATAGGGCTCCATTGATTGGGTGTCCTTCACGAGTTCGACACCGCGGATCATGCCTTTGCCGCGAATTTCGCGCACCACGCCGTATTTTTTCAAGCCTTTCAGCTTGTCCGATAAATATTGGCCTAGGGCCTGGGCTTTCTTGTCGAGGTTCTTTTCCCGGATTTCGTCGATCACGGCAATCCCCACGGCGCTTGCCAGAGGGTTTCCCGCAAAGGTGTGGCCGTGCGCGAATTGCACCTCGTCCTGCTCGGGCCCAAAAAACGCGTCGCCCATGTCGTCCCGCGCCATCATGGCTCCCAATGGAATGGCGCCGCTGGAAAGCCCCTTACCCGCGCAGATAATATCGGGCGTGGTGCCAAATGTCTGCGCGGCAAACATGTTGCCGGTGCGCGCAAAACCCGTAATGACCTCGTCGAATACAAGCATTACATTGAGGCGGTCGCAACCGGCTCGCAACAGGCGGAAGAACTCGTCAGTGGGAGTGGCAATCCCTCCCGTGTTGGAGATGGGCTCAATAATGATCCCCGCCACGGTATCGGGGTCCTCGGCGATGATCGCATCTTCAATCATTTGTGCGGCGAAGCGATTGGCCTGTTCCCACGATGGAAAATGGTCACGATAGTGTTGGGGCATAAAGGTTTTGACAAAACCACCCATTTGGGGTTCGAATTTCGATTTTCGTTTGCCGGTTCCGCTGGCTGCCATGGCGCCGAACGTGGCCCCATGATAGCCGTGATAGCAACTCACGAATTTGTATTTGTTTGGATGCCCCGTTTGTTTGAAGTACTGGCGCACAAACTTCATGGCCGACTCGGTCGACTCCGATCCGCCGCTGTAGGGCTTGATGTAGTTGAGATTGCCGGGTGTGATCGAGCCGAGCTTCTCGATGAAGTCCAGGGCGACATCCGAAATCCCGTGAAGGGGAGGCGTGAAGGTGATTTTTTCCATCTGCTGGCGCATTGCTTCCATCAGGCGTGGATGACGGTGCCCAAGAACGGCCACGAAAACCCCGCCAATGGCATCGAAATAGCGTTTGCCTTCCGCATCCCAATAATACAGGCCCTCGGCCTTGTTAAGGATAAGAGGCGCCTTTAAAAACTCCGAATTCTGCTGATAATCCAGAAAGGTGAGCTTGATCAACCTTTCCTGTCGGGGAGTACATTTCATGAGTAGCGTTCCTCCAACGGGCGGAGCGTTGCCTTGACGAATGCGCGAATCCGTTACCAGGCGTCTTTTCGATTTCCCTACGCAGCCACCAACTGCTGTTTAAGGCAAAGCTCCCGGTATGCCGGACAGGTCTCCACGAGTTCGGCGTGGCTATCGACCGCGAGTACCTGTCCTTTTTCAAGAAAGAGAATCTGACTGCTGTCGATGACCGTAGAAAGCCGGTGCGCCACGACAATGGAGGTGCGGTCCCGGAACAGCCGTTTCATAGTATCCTGAATCCTCTTCTCGGTCACACTGTCCAGCGAGGATGTGGCCTCGTCCAGGACAACGATGGGAGGGTTTTTAAGCAGAACACGGGCAATGGCAAGCCGCTGCTTTTGGCCTCCGGAAAGCCTTGTGCCGCGTTCACCCAGGATTGTGTCGAGCTTGTCCGGCATCTCCTTGATGAAGGTCCAGGCTTCCGCCGCGTCAAGGGCGGCGATAATTTCGGGATCGCCGGCATCGGGTTTGGCCAGCAGCATATTGTGACGAATCGTTCCGCTCAGAATGATTGTCTCCTGCATGACAACGCCAACCTGCTCCCGAAGGCTGGCCAGTTTCAGATCGAGAACGTTTTGGCCGTCCACCCGGATCTCGCCCTGCTGAGGGGTATAAAAACGCAAGAGCATCTGAAGAATCGTGGATTTACCGGCCCCGCTTTCGCCGACAATGGCCAAGCTCTGGTCCTGATTCACGCGAAACGAAAGATCCCGAATCACGTACTCGTTGTTCCCCAAGGGATAGCGGAACCAAACGTGATCGAACTCGACTGTGCCTTTGAGCACAGCCTCACGCGCGTCCGGCCGATCCTGAACGGTCGGGCTTTCGTTGAAAAACTCCATGATGCGATCGAAACTCGCCAGGGAGGCAAAAAGCTGGGCCAGTGTTTGAACCAGACTCGACGCCGGCCATGCAGAGCTGCGCCAATACGCATAAAACGCAACCAATGTGGCGACGCTAAACGTATCGCTGATCAGAAGCGAACCCAGGAAGAGCATGGCCATGGGGCCAAGAAAGGTCATGAAGGTATTGATAATATCGCTGTAGAAAACACCCACAAGCCTGCTGCGCAGCGTCTTGTGGAGGAACGAATGCCATAATTGTGTTACGTTCTCAAAGGTTGACGCTTCCCTTGCATACGCTTGAATCAGGCTGATCGAGG
This sequence comes from uncultured Fibrobacterota bacterium, assembly GCA_964455935.1. GTDB lineage: Bacteria > Fibrobacterota > CAYVZU01 > CAYVZU01 > CAYVZU01 > CAYVZU01. Next base: position 41,971 of record CAYVZU010000006.1, on the reverse strand, counting down.
CGATGTCCTCGGTCATTCGTGCATTGATACGGCCCATTTCGTCCTGGGCCTCGCGATGAAGGCGGCGCAGTATCGGCAATACGAAACGGGAAGTTGCAAACAAACACGCCAGGATCGAAAGAAAGACGGCCAGCATTTTCAGATTCAGACGGGCCATGATCACGATGGACGAAAGCAGAAGGACCGAGCTCCAATACAGCATAATCAGCAGCCCGTACAATTCCTGTACGCCCCGGCTTGTATCGGCGGTAAGGCGTTGTGTAACTTCGCCCACGTGCGTTCGCTGATAAAAATCGGCGCCAAGCCGCTGCAGATGCCGGTACAGTTCCGATTGAACGCCGATCAGGGCCAGGGCCCCGATCTTCTGTCCCAGATAGTGCTGCGTCACCGCGATGGCGTAAAACACCGCTGCGGCGAGAATTGCGGCTCCGGAAAGCCAGAGCAGCTGCTCACTGACGAATTGCTGCGGGTCTTTAAGCAATTGATTGACGACATAACCCAGAACAGCCGGGACAAGGGATTGCATCATGGCGTCAATGGTAAGAATGACGAACTGAAGCGGTATCAATCTGCGCGATTTGCCAGAGTGCTGCCAAATTGCGCGAACCACGGTCCAAAGGGATGCTTTGGTTGTCATTCGGTTTACCCCGGAAACGGATCCAGATTGCCGCGAATTTCCACGACCTTACCGGTCCTGATCGATTCCCATGCCGCCACTCCGGCGGCAACGGATTTGGCCCCGTCCAATACGCCGGGCGAAGGATCCTTGTCATTGTCCAGACATTCCTGAAAATGACGCATGTAGCGAATTACAGTCGCCCCATGTCCATAGCAACTTAGATCCGCTTCCTTTTCGAAATTCATGACCATGGATTTATGGCCGGGAAGCTTGTCCAGGACCACCCGTACTTGACCAGGCTCGTTATCCGTGAATTCCGACTGGAGGCTGCCCCTGGTGCCGTAAAGTCCAAACTGCATCATTGGGGTAGGGGGGTGGACGATCCCATAGAGACCCGATACCCGACCGATTGCGCCGGATTTGAATTTGATGTTGACGAAGAAATTGTCGGGAATAGGATATTCCTTCGTGAGATTGCCATTTTGCGCGAACGCATGAATGGATTCGATGTCTCCGCCAAAGGCGCGAATCACGTCAATCGAGTGTACGCACCCGCCAAACATCAGGTCCTGCGGCACTTTCAGCCGCCATGGCGTGGACTGAAAAACGGGCCGCATGTCATGCACGTAATAGCTTTCAAGGGCAATCAATTCACCAAGATCGCCATCATCATGAAGTTGTTTGGCCGCCAGGAACTGCCTGTCGAATCGCATGGTTTGGCCTACGAGGAACTTGACTTTCTTTTCCTTTACAAGCCGAACAAGCCGTGCGGCGTCCTCGATTTTCGTAACCATGGGCTTCGTGCACACCACGTGCTTGCCGGCGTCCAGGGCGGCAATACAATGCTCCGCGTGCAGGTGGTCGGGCGAGAAGACGCAGACGACGTCAACATCGCTTCGTGCCACAAGCTCCCGGTAATCGACAGTCCAGTGGGGAATTCCAAACTGGCGCGCCGTTTCCTCGATGTCCGCCGCGGGAAGCGCGCAAACCGAGCGAATTTCGAAGCACAGGCCGGGTTCTTTTTCCAAAAGAGTCAGGGTCGAAGCCATATTGCTTCGACCCATGCCGATTACGCCAAGGCCGATTCTTCCATTTTTCATATTTGTCTCTTTGAAGTTAAGGTCTTTGCCCCCTCGGGGAAGAAACCGGGAGGGGGCCAACTTTGCGCCAAATCCATTGCCGCGTGTTTCGCATTGGATTCCAGGTCTTCAACCGGATCCTTGCCGGTGCAAAAACGCGCGTTGGCGCAATCGTAATTGAGACCCAAATTTTTGATGTCATTTTCGACGTGCCATCGAGGAGAAATCCTTGCGCCCATACCATGGAAGATTTCTCGCATGCGATGGAAATGACATCCCAGCTCGACAAAGCAATCCTTTGTCATGTAAACATTTTCATGACAATTCATGAAATGAGAACTTCCGCGGTCCGGCATGCGACAGTTTTAGCGGGAAGCGTTCGCGCAGGCCTTCCATCATGGCGAACATACCGTGCTCGTCGAAATGACCCCATCCCTTTTTATCGAATATGGAGATCACTTCGATCGGCTCCAATTGCCCATGTTCCTTGACCGTCTTTAGGATTTTCTTTTCGATCTCGCTGTATTCCAGGGGCTTCACGTTGCCGCTTTCGGCCAGGTTGATGGCTTCTTTCAGGTGTTTCGCCTTCTCCCTCATCTTCTTGAGGTCGTGAAGCATGTTGTTGGTATTGATGAGCCGGGGAATCACATCTTCCGAAACGGGGCACATGCCGGCCTTCCAGTCCACATTGCCTTTGTATAAATGGCAATTGTAAGGGCACCCTTTATCGCCATAGGCATTGGGGTTTCGGAAAATGTTGTACATATATCCCGGTCGCTGCGTGAATCCGAATCCAAACACGCCATTGACCTGTTTCATGGCCGCCTTGAAAACACCGTAGTCGATGTTTTTTCGTTCGCCGCGGAAAATGGACGACCAGATATAAGGTGCCACCGTGCTTCCCGAAATCGCTTTGCGCTCGTCGATCCACGAACAGCCCGCTACTGCGGCATCGAGGATCTTTTTTCCTTCGGTGAATGTTTTGAGGTAGCCCGGCACCTTCTTGAGCTGTTCCACACCGATCGCGGCCTGCAATTCCGTCATGCGATAATTGGACGACAGCACTTCCGGGCTCTCACCGAAAATGATTCTGCGGTTGAGCTCGAATGCGATCTTGTCATCGCTGGTAATTGCCATTCCGCCTTCACCGGTGGGCAACTGCTTTCCCATATTGAAGGAATACGTGCCGACATGTCCCCAGTTGCCCAGAAATTTGCCTTTGTATTTCGCGAACAGGGCGTGCGCGCAATCTTCGAGCAGATAGATTCCATGCTTGTCGGCGATCTTGCGCAGCTTGTCGACTTCGGCGGGGAAGCCCCAAAGATGAGTGACCCAGATCGCCTTTGTGCGCTTGGTGACCTTTTTCTCAACGGACGCCGGGTCCATGAGAAAATTGTCCGGGCGAATATCGGCCCATACCGGGACAATATTGTTGTGGAGACACGCAATCGCGTGGAACTGCACAACCGTATCAACGATGATTTCATCTCCGGCACCGATGCCGAGGGCCCCGGGGATGGCCTGCATAAGAAGCATGGCGGTGGCGCCGGTAACTGCATGTTTCGCCTCAAGATCACGCGCGAAGTCGGAGCGGAACTGGTCCATGAATCCGCCGCGCTTATCGCAGAACCACCCGCTTTCAACCGCCTTCGTCAGGTTCCGAATCTCAGCCTTTCCAAATGTCGCCATTGTAGACTCCTTCCTGTTATGGGTTTCTATGGAGATGAATCCCACTGCATCCTTCGCGATATTCGCTTTGAAATTCGTAACAAGCCCAGTCTTCCAGCGGCTCATGCCTATGTTCAAGGCCTCGCACCAGGTATGCCACCCAGCCGGGGCCGATTTCGAAGGTGTCGCTGCGTCCGTCCGGAAGACGCAGGGTGAGCCTGGTTCTTCCTTTGGTCCACATCCAGTATTCATCGCACTTATGGTAGTGCAATTCCGGCATCACGGTTTTGTCCTTGTCGTAATAATGAATGGCGTCCTTGTTCACGGGGTCGAGCATGGCCGCAATCGCAGCGGGCAATTTTTCGCCGGCTCCGTGATTCACGGCGAACATGCGAGGGTCCAACCCTTTGCACTTTTCAACTGTCAAGCTCTCAATATTGGGCATGGATTTTACCTTGATGGGGTGAGCCTGCAACTAATACTTTGAACAGGTATTCAGAATCGTCTAAAATATGCCATATTATTTTTCCGGTAACAAGATGATATGTCTACGAAGATATGAATTTTCCTTAGCTTTTGGCCCATGCTGGCGCATGGGCCCGGCGCACGCACGGACAATTGCTTGATTTCGTCCCAATTTCCCGATATCATTGCCGTCACGAAGACCAAACCGATATGGTGCGGGTCGAAACAGCCTCCATACCAATCTCGGCCGCGTTCCTGTCGGTCTACCTCGTGGGCGGGCCGCGCTACAAGCTCAACAATGAGCTTTTTCATTTCACTCCACCTATGGCGATTCTTTTTCCGCAAGGCAGCATTGACTGCGACCTGCAGGAAGGCAAGGTTCGGGGGAATTTGCATGCCGTTTCACGGAAGCGACTTGGTACGCCTGCATCCCAAAACAGGAATGGAAGCGGTTGTGATGCTTGGGAGCGAAACCGCAGTTATACCCTTTCTGAAACAGCTTTCTGCTCCGAATGCGCAACGGATCGCAGATACTCTGTATCGAATCAAAAACCCGGAGAGGGACTGATATCGCCAGCCAGCCAAGGAGGATATCCCTCTTTTACAAAGCGCTCGCCGATTATTGCATGGTACCCGAAAGGACCGGCATTTCGGCCATTCATCGTGAGGCCGTCCGGCTTCGCGCGCTGGTCCAGGAATGGGCGGACCAAACCTCAGAAATAAAATTGGTCCGGTTTTAAAACCACCAACCGGGAATCCCCGCTTTTAGGCCTACGGCCTGATTCGCAAGCTGATCACCTTATGCGGTTCGTAATCAATCCGGATCCGGCGCGAACCCAGCACTTTCGGCTTTCCAATCGGCCTTTCAAGGAAATCGACAAGCTCCGCCGATTTGAAGGCCTTGGCAAGGGTGATCACGGTTTTCCCATGGCCACCCATGGTTTCGTGCATGCGCAGGATAAAACCGCGGCCGGTTTCGGACGGCAACACCCAGCTAGGCACAAGAGATCCCATATCCCCGAATTCCACCATGGGTTCGATCGGCTGCTTTCGATTCAGGACCAGAAGAGGCGTATACAACGTTTCCGCAACTGCCGCCGTGTTGAGGCGGTCCCCGGCCGACCGCATCTGGTGCAGGCCCACCGCGAATCGAATGACATGGTTTCCAATGTCGGCCTCTGGGTCCGGGCTCTTTGGCGCTTTCAACAGCGACAAGCCCAGGTTTCCAGCCCGGCAGGAGAAGCCGTATTTGGCTTCGGTGATGACGGCCAGGCCGGGTGCTCCATCTTCGTCGCTCAACGCGGCCCAGCGCGCAGCCGGGACTTCCCACATGGCCTCGGCTTCGGGTGAGCCGGGCAACTGCGGCCGCAGAACGCTCCCGAACGGACAACCATATCGCGTTTCTTTGCCCCGGTAATCGGTGGGGAAGTGGAATTTAAGCAGCTTATGATCTTCATGCCAATCAATTTTTGCCTCCACCTTCAACCACGGACTTCCATATTCCAGGATATAGTCCAGAACCAATGAACTCTTGTCGCTTAGTTTCGACTGTCCGCGGAGAATTGCCCGCACCGGCCCTTTCTCGATTACGGCCAGATTCATATGCTGGGCTGTGGGAGAACCCAGGTATGTCGAATATTGATCAATATCCCATGCATCGCAATCGGCGGGGCGGTCGTGGTAGAGCATGAACCCGCAGGGCGCTTTCATTCGTATAGGCTGTTCATCAACGGTCAGTCGCTTCAGCCGGCCTTGACGGTCGAAATCGGCCCGTACGATCCCATTGAAAAGTGTTCGCGGCGATACTGACCAGTCCGGCTTGACCGCCGCGGTGGCGCAGGAGTCCACGGCCAATCCCTGCAAACCCTTCAACTCGGCATGTACCAGCAGTTCGCCATGTCCAATGCGTTGCCCAAGAACCGGCCGTTGCTTGGAGATTGAGGAAGCCGGGACGGAAACGACCGCCTTGCGCGAAACCGCAAAGGGATTGAATACGAATGTCCGGTCCGTCTTGGAATCCTCCAACTCGGCCTTGGCCTTGCTCAGAAGATCGGGCGCTAGTTTCCGCAACTCACCGCCCAGCTCCTGGTAGACCAGGCCGATGGAACTGCCGGGAATGGCATCGTGAAACTGCGCGCACTCCAGGCGGTTCCAGGGCGCTTTGTCGATGGGGCCCTTTGCCAATGCTACCCTAACCGCTTCATAGGCCTGCAAGGCTTTCTCCACATTCCGGTAGGCAAGCTTATATTGGCTCTGCGTGGTGTAAGTGCCGCGATGAATTTCCAGATAGAGTTCGCCATCGTACACCGGCAGGGATTGGCGGACCTTATCCATTCGAACGCAGAAGTCCTCCATGAATCCCCACTTGGCGGTTGGGATTTGCGACAGGTTTCGGACGCGCCGTGAAAGCTCCAGGGCTTTGATCGTCGTGCCGCCGCCGCCGTCTCCGATTCCAACGGGACTCAGTACCTCGGGGTGGATACCCGACTGCACGTGCGCCTTCGACAAATGGGTGAGGTCGTCCATTGGATTCTCGCCGTTGTAGCTGCCGGGTACCACGTGGGCCAGGACCTCGCTGCCGTCATTGCCGCGCCAGATGAAGCTGGTAAATGGGAAGCGGTTCACATGCGACCAAGTGAGCTTCGTTGTCGAGAAATATTCCACACCCCCCAATCGCATGAGCTGAGGCAGGCTTGCCGTGTAGCCAAAGACATCCGGCAGCCACAACAGTTTGCTGGGTTTGCCCCTCAGATCGGCGAAATAGTGCTGGCCATGGGAAAACGAGCGTGCTAGGGCCTCACCGCATGGCATATGCGTGTCGAGTTCCACCCAGGTTGCTCCGGTGGCTTCCCATCGCTTCTGTCGAATCAATTTTTTAATTTTGCGGGCGAGGTCGGGTTCGGATTCGGCAACAGCCTTGTAAAGAGCCGGCGAGGAAGAAGTGAACCGGAATTCCGGGTAGTATTCCATCAAGTGCGCCATGGTTGCGAAGGTGTGGACGGTCTTGCGCTTGGTCACGCGCTCGGGCCAGAGCCAGACATAGTCGATATGTGCATGGCCCGCGAGAGTGGCATTCACCTGCCAATTCTCCGAGGGGAATTCGGCGTAGGCACGTTTGAGCGCCGGCCTAAGCGCATCCAGTCCGCTTGCTTCATAGGCGTCGCAGGCCTGGTGCAAACGGTTGATTAGTTTGCGCAACAGGGGAGGCGTTGACTCGATTTTCTGGTGATAGGCAAAACCATAGCTTATGCGCAGGTTATGCTGCTCTAGCAGCTTGGCCATGAGCTGAAGCATAACTTCGAAATCCCAATACACCTCCCAGGCTTTCTCGTTGATGCGGGAGATCCAGGCGCCCTCGAAGCGGAGCCCGAACTGATCGGGACTTTTGCTGCCCGAGTAAAAAAGGCCGGTTTGATATGTCCCGCAATCAATCCATAGTGTGCAGCGCTTTTCGGGGATGAAGCAAAATGGATGGGCCACGTCCAGTGATGCCCACGGTTTTCCGTCCAAATAAACAACACTCTCGCCCCGGCAGTCCCAGTGCAGGGCGCGGCGGCCCGTCTCACCCGCTTCGGGAGCAGGAATTTCAACGCGAAACCACTTTTGCTGCCAGGTGTTCTTATTGGCTTTTTCCCGGGTGAAGAAATACTCGTCCGGCCGGACCTTTCTCATAGGGAGTTTGCTGGCCTGCGCCTGCGTGCAAAAATCCGCTGTCACGGGGCCGCCGAACACGTCCACATTTCGGCGTCCGTTCCACAGCATGGATCCGAGATGGTGTACGGTATGCTGAATGCGCCTGGGCATCAACTGAATAAACATGTTTCGCGATGTGGAACTGTCCTGCTGTCCATTGCCGGAATTCATGGGGGCCTCCGTGATTCTTAGATGGAACAGGAAAATAAATAAGGGGAGGGAGAAATGTCAGAGAAAAAACCCCGGTGGCCGGTGCAGATGACTTGGGTCTTGAAAATTGACGGACGGAGGCTTATTCTTTATCCATTGCGTTTCATAACACGGGGACGGGGAGATCATGGACAGACGACCGGTAATCGGCATGAACATGCGAATTAGCTCGGCCAGGGGCAGGTCTGATGTATGCATTCCGGCCCGGTACCTGGAATCCGTCATTGCGGCTGGCGGGCGGCCGCTGCTTGTGCCGCCGACACAGGATGAAGATCTTTTGGGTGACTATGTGCAAATGGCGGACGCTTTCCTGTTCATTGGCGGCAGAGATTACCCGCCCGATTTCTACGGAGAGCCTGCGCACGACCGAATCGAACCGTTGAGCCCGTTGGAATCCGCCTCGGACCTGGCGCTTGGGCGTCTCGTAATAAAAAGCGAACTCCCTGTGCTGGGAATCTGCGGGGGACACCAATTGATCAGCATTTTGTGCGGCGGCAAGCTGGTTGCGCACCTTCCCACTGCCAAAGACCACGAAGCAGACAAGAAACTCCACGCAGACAAACAGCACACAATTGAAATTGGCGGTGGAAAGATCCTAAGCGGGCTCTTTGGCACTGGAGAAATTGTAGTCAATTCGTCACACCATCAGGCTGTCAATCACAACGCGCTGGGCGGCGGTCTTGTTGCCGCGGCATATGCGCCGGACGGGACCCTGGAGGCGCTTGAGTCTGCCTCCAACCGGTTCGTGCTTGGCGTTCAATGGCACCCGGAACGAATCGATGATCCGGAACACAATCGAAAAGTTTTTGGAGCATTCCTGGACGCGGCAAGGCGCGGGGTGGGGAAAAGAAGGGTCATGGGATAGGGAGTAGGTGGGTAGCCGGGAAAAAAGGGAATGCCTGTTTGTAGATCGTGCGAACGTGGAGCGCCGAACGTGGCTCCAAGTTCATCGGCATATGCTGTTCGGTTGAAACCGCGATGACCTGCTCGATGGTGGTCTCGCCGGCCAGGACCTTTTCGTTCCCCGCGTGGCGAACGGTCTTCATTCCCTCTTGAATCGCCTTGTCCTGGATTTCCATAGCTGACGCGTTTCGCAGAATCAGCTTGCGGACTTCTCTTGAAACGTCCAGCATTTCGAACAGGCCGGTCCGGCCCAGGTATCCGGTGCCATTGCATGCGATGCAGCCCTGGCCCCGAAAGAACTTCACGGATGTTTTCAGTCCCAATTGGTCCAGAAGCTCCGATCCGGGCGCGGCAATTTTCGTCTTCGGGCTGTCCTATCGTTACCTGTCCGCAGTAGCGCAAAGCGCGGAGGAGGGAGGGGCCTTGCCCAGGTTCACCATTTCTTGAATATCAGGAACACGGCGGCGATGATCAGGATAAATCCCGCCAGGTAATTCCAGCGGAACTCTTCCTTCAGGTAAAGGATCGAAAAGATGCTGAAGACAACAAGGCTGACCACTTCCTGAATGGTCTTGAGCTGGGCGGCAGAGAATTGAAGGTGGCCTATCCGGTTGGCCGGGACCTGGAAACAGTATTCGGCAAACGCGATTAGCCAACTGATGAAAATGACCCGAACAAGCGGGAAGTGCTTGAATTTAAGATGCCCGTACCAGGCAACCGTCATGAATATATTCGATACCAGAAGCAATGCAACGGTTTTCATCTGCGGTCTCCAATTCGATGGTGAATGGTTCGGCGCTTCATGGCCAAGAGCGAGCGAATGAGCTGATTTGCCGGTGTCGTGCAAGGATGGGCTATGCGGTCTCGCGTTCGATCTCGAAATCGATGATCGAATTATAAATGGAAATAATCTTGTCGAGATTAATTGAACGAAGCGCCTTCTCCACATCTTCCGTTACATTGACAAGAGCGAGCTTGCCCTTTTTTTCCGTGACAACTTTGTTAAGCGAGGTGATCAGGCGGACCCCGGAACTGAAGAGATGCTGGACTTTTTCCATGTCCAGCACGAATTGACTGCCTTCTTTTTGAATGACGGACGAGAAGTTGCGCTCGGTCTCTTCGATCACCTCGGCCGACAAATAGGTGGGCATCTCAATCAGGGTGTAGCCATCCTTCTCCACAAAATTCATATGATTACCTCTGCGTCAAACATCATTACGGGTTCGATTCTTGTCCACTGTTTCCAAAGGCGGGCAAGGACCAGACGATCTCGGCCTGGAGCGAAGAGCCTTGATAGCTGACCGGGACGGATAAAGGTCTTCTGGAGTCGCTGAGGGAGATGGGTGGGTTGAATTCGGCGCCGCCTTCCCGATACGTCCAATCGCTCGTTTCCCCTCCCATTCTGTAGCTGAATCGTGTTTGCAGCGTCAGCGAGGGAGTCAAGGCAAGAGCGGGTCCGCCCGCGACAACGAAGCCGCCCGAGGAGTTGGTTTTGACTACATCGCTTCCTTCGATCGATACCCTGATTTGCGAAAAACAGTATGCCGCGGAGACCTCGGCCATAAGACGGCCCAGCGAAAACCGTTTCACAATCGGGATCTCCAGTTCGTGAATGAAATAGATAGTCGACAGGCCCGGAGCGGCGCTGTAATAGGGTTGTGTGCCGGCCGCATCTCCGATACCGGCCGAATATGCCGCACCCAGCAGGATTTGGCGAAGTCCTGCGAAACGCCCAAGATTGAACAGCAACGCGACGCGTCCACCCAGCGCGCTAGTCTCGAGCGTCAGACTGTCGGCGCCCGCGCGGGCGCTGCCCTCGCCAATCGAAAAAGTCCTTGCTCCAACAGCCAGTTCAATTGGCCAGCGCGGATAAGTTTCGAGCAAATAATCCTTCCTGGTTTTGCCGGCCACGAGGCTGGCTTGCGTCTGGGAGCCGAGCCCGCCTTTTCCCGGTTTGATCACGACCATCCAGCCTTTAACCTTCCTCTTGACTCCACCCCCCATGTCGGGCTCTTGCAGCACCAGCAGGCGTTTGTCATCAACACGGATTCCGTTATCGCGGCCGCCTTCAAACCAGATATCCCGGCCCGAGGACTTCTGAATGGGTGTGAGCACGTAGGCATTTGAGCTTTGCTTTGAGGCCTCAATCAGGTTCACCACGCCGTTGGCCACCATTCGCCGAAATGCCATGCGATCACCTGGCATGCGCGGGTTGACCGGATCTTTCTCGGAGCAGTTTGCCATCCCAATTCCCTTGGCTCTTGTCTTGGCACGCAACGAGAAGGAATACTGTCCGGTTTCGTTGCCCGTAATTTCGTAAAGAAGCACGCCCACATCGCCCTGTGCACTCCAGGTGCAGTTCGATTGGCCTTTACCTGTTTGAAACGACGCAAAGTCGCCGATGAAAGGAACAAGCACCAGCTTGCATTCCAGCAGGCCTTCGAGGTGACCGGCCGAGATATTGAGTTCCCTGGCCTTTTCCATAACAAACAACCTTCGGCGAACTTTGCGCAGCAACTCCTGTTTCCGCTCCCGGCCCGCGGCTTCCAGCAGCCCGATTACCGAGGGGACCAATTCCTGGGCCGAGAGTTTCTCGACGTCCTCGACCATGAGGCGGGGCATGGCCTCGGCGCTCTGTGCGAAATGTTCCGCCAGTTTGGCCGGAATTGTGTATTCGTTATAGAGCTGGCCGGCAAATGCGTTGCGGATTTCCCTGGCCACGGCTGCGAGATCGGCCGAAGAAAGCGCTCGGGCCGAAGGATCCATCACCAGGGCCGAGTTGAGCCCGGCAATTGAGCCGAGCTTCGTCGCGGCCTGCGGAGGGCCGGCAAAAAGCCCCATCACAAACAGAACCAATATGGCAGGAGAGTGCTTCATGCGCAAACAATTCCTATTGACAGGTTGGGTTGTCGGCATATCCGGCCGATTTTGGCAGCCAACACCAACGGTTTTGCGAGCCGAATTGCAACATCTGGCCGGCCCCCGTCGCACGCGACCAAGTCAGCGTGCGCATCAGGTTGCCGGATGTCCGTTTCTCGAATACAGTAATCGAGTTAGTGTCTCCGTGGAGAGAGTGGTGTGCGTATGAGCCCGCCTTGGCGTCACTGGAAATGTTTTCGGCCCGGATGCTGTCGGCCACCGAATAGAATGTGACTCGTATCCAATTGGCGTTGGATTTGTTCTTAATATTCCAATACCCGCCCAAGCCATCCTCCGCCGATTTGCCTGTTATCCAGATATAGTCCGTGATTCCGGGCCCGCTGGCGCTCAGTTCCCAGGTTACGGAGTCCGAAATCAGCGTTGCCTTCAAACTCCCGGTGTAGGTCTGGTATGAAAGGGAGGGCAAGAGAACGATGCTGGAATCGGCGGCCAGCAACTGCGGGGTTGCGGATTCCGCTCCAACAACCAGGCCCATGGCCGGGGCCAGGGAATCGGCAATGGAATTCCAGTAGGCCATGGAGGCCACGGCCGAGTCGCGGTTGGCGCCCGATGTCCCATCCTGGCGAAACGTGGGAATGTACAGCTTACCCGAAGGAAACGCGAACGGAAGATCAAGAGTGGGCGGCGTGGGGGAGTCGGAGGAGCAACCCAGGAGAGTCAATGCAAGGCCGAACGAGACCAGGGAAATCCGCATAAAAACCTCCGCTGCGTCTTATGTGTATGCTTGTTGGCGGCTACGAAAAAATAAAATATGTTTTTACCGGGGGACCGAACAAAAATACCCGCGACCGGGAAATACGGGACAAATCCTTCGATCTCGAAAGTCTTTAGATTATATATTAGTGGAAACAGAGGTCGATCTCCCCAGCGAAGGCGAGGAAACGAATGCGAAACGCGTTGAAATCCCCCAGAACTATCCTGATATCCCTTATCTTCATGTTCGCTTCGTTTGCCTTGGCTCAGCAAGCGCTGGACCCCATTTGCTATATCCAATCCATTCGGAGTACTTGTATCGAGAACCTGCAGGGCGACACGATTTACGTGAACAACAACATGGCCTTGTTCGGCAACGAGGTCTCATTCTGCCCCGAGATGATGACGCAATGGCGCGGCGCGGCGCAGATTGTCATTTGCATCGACCGTTCGGGCAGTATGAACACAACGGACTCCAACTATCGGGCAATCACGGTGGCCAAGATGTTCCTGGATTCGATCGCCAAGAAAAGCCCGGAAAGTAAAGTAGGCATTGTTGTTTTTGGCGCCGGAAATCCCGATCGAACCGGGGCTACCGGAATTGCGCCGCTCACATTGGCGGGGCCTAACCTTCCAATCCTTAAATCATGGGTCGACTCCGCAGGAAACCATTTGGGTTACACGCCTTATGGGGCGGCATTGGACACGGCGCGCCGGTTCATTAGCCGGCTGCCGGCCACGGATACGACGCGCGCGATCATCTTCCTGTCGGATGGGGAGCCTTGCCTGCCAAATACAAGACCATGCCGCGACACGGCTTACACGAATTTGGTGAGCTCGGGATTAATTGGTGCTTTGCCGCCCGTCCATACGGTTTATTTTCATACTGGAACCGGTAGCAGTATCGCCCGGGACACACTTAGGCACCTGGCAGGCATGACCGAAGGAACCTTTACAGATGTCAACAACGCTAACAACCTGGCTACGGTTTTCCTCGATTCCCTTTTCACGCGCGTTCTTCCCGTTGTCAATGTCTGGAATTTCCACATCGCCAATCTCACGAATGGACAGGAGTCCTACGGCTCATTGGTCAATTCCGATCCGCTCCATCCCGCTTATGCCTTCCGGCCGCTTTATCTGGAGGTGGGTCCCAATCTCATATCGTGCCTATACGAGCGGCGCTCGGAGACGGGAGTCACGGCCGTGGAATCCAAGAGCTTTACAATATGGAGGAGGCCCGGGAGCATCACCGCGGCGGAGCAGACGGAATTTAATCAGTATTTCACGGCAATTTGTTCGCCTCACAGTTCGGTGATCTGGCAGGACAGCTTGAGACAGACCATTCCCACGGGCGGGCATTACGATAGCGCATACCGGCACGTCTATATTCAGCTTGTGCGCGGACCGGGTACGTCCGGCACGGATACGGACTCGGTGGTGATCACAACGCCGCGCGGGGAACGGGAAGTAATTGCGGTAATCGAGACCGCTCCGGGAAGCAATATCTTTCGCGGTATGTTGCCCATCGAGGGCGATCTGAGCGGGATACGCGATAACGGAATCCTGGAAGTGCGGCAAACCGACACCCTGTATGCAATTTTTAAAAATCCGGCCTATCAGGACGTAAACGGGAACTATTATGACATAGGCCTGGACACGATCCTGTGCTTTTCGGACGCGGACAGCGGCAACATCCCCATTGATACGACGGATACGGGGCCCTTCACGGTGATCACGCGTGACACGAATGGAAACGGCTACATCGACAAGCTTGAACTTGCTTTCGACAGTGATGTGCGGATCAGTGGGGCGGACACAGCCGGCTTGGGGGCCGCTTTCACGATCACCGAGGGTGGCTATACCTGGCGAATTGCCGGAATCTTGCCGATGGGAACCATAAGCAGAAATTTCGAATTGAACCTTGTTGAATCGGGGTCCGCCAGCCGAATGGAAACCGATCTCCTGCCTGCCATAAGGTTTAATTCCTGGATGGCCCTGACTGGGCTGGCGCCCAATACCAGCGCTTCGAATGTCCTTGATGGATGCGGGCCCGTAATCCGGCGGGCGGTTCTCAATGACAACGCAACCTCCCAGGACCCCAGCGATGACAGGGTTACGGTGGAATGGAGCGAACCGATTGCTGCGGCAGGGCCTTTCACCAGCGCAGATCAGGTATTTCGCGGTTGGACCCCGGATTCGGCCACACAAAGCAGCGCTGTCCTTTCGGGGTGCGCCATCACTGTGAGCACGGGAAATGGCCAGTTTACAACCTGCAATCCAATCAACGGCGAACTCTGGATTTCCATTGACTCGGCGCGCAGTGGAATTGCCGATACCAAAGGCAACCACGTTTCGGCCAATAACCACAAGGTGATTATATCCCTGCCGCGCGGCAACACCTACATCAACGATCCGAAGATGATCCCGAATCCGGGAGACTACGAATTCATTCGCAGAAACGGAGGATCAAGCGGATCGGCCATGAATTTCTCGTTTGAGATGTTTGGGGAAGCCATCGTGACTCTGCGAATTTATGACCTGGCCGGGAATTTGGTGCGGAAATTGTCGCAGGGCAGAATGGGAACGGCCGCTCTCAGCGGGATCTTGGAGACTGTTCCCTGGGATGGCACAAACGGCCGCGGCCGTATTGTGAATCGCGGCGGCTACGTAGTTAAGTTTTATGCCGAACCGGTCGGCGGCGGCAAAACGCAAATCAAGACGATCAGAATCGCTATTCAGTAGAATCAAAAGGGGCATCGTCATTTGGAGACGATGCCCCTTTTTCCCGCTCTGAGCCTCTATTTCAAGGGCAGGATGCCGGGCCATCATCCCACACCGAATCCGGCATGACTTTCGCAATACCCAAGCCCGGAGCATTGCGCCTTTCAGGGTCATTCCACAAAGTGAGTGGCGAATGAAGAAGGTGTTTCTGGTGGAGGATCAGGATGATATTCGCGTCATCTACACACGAATGATCGCAAAACGGCTTAAGGATGTTGTCGTCGCGGGTGAGTCTGCTACGGGCGAGCAGGCGCTTAAGGACATTCCAAAAATCCAACCGGACCTGGTGATCGTCGATGTCTCCCTGCCCGGGATGGACGGAATCGAGTTGGTGCGAAGGCTGCGCAAAGTGGCGCCTTGGGTGAAGGCCCTGATTCTAACGGCCTATGAGCGCGGATTGTTTCTGCAGGCGGCGCAGGAGGCGGGCGCCGAAAATGTTCTGGAAAAAGGGGATTGGGACGGCATGCTTCACGAAATCGCGGTTGTGCTTGAATTACCCCGGGAGAGTCGCGGACTTCGGGTGGAGGTTGGAAAAAAATAGGCCTTCCCGGTTGCGGGAGGAATCCTACCCCAGCATCTTCACGAAAATGACTTTACCGTCGTCTTGATCGTAGAAGTGCTCCAGCTCCGCGGCAACCCGGTAGCCGCAAGACTCATAAAACCTTCGGGTGGAACCGTACTGAGGCCGCGAGGACGTCTCGATATAAACGCGCCGGCCGCGCATTTGCGCGATTCGCTTTTCACTCTCGGCAAGAATACGGCGGCCCAGGCCTCTTCTTTGTGCCGACCGGTCCACGGCAATCCAATAAAGGTCGAAGCTTGAAATTGTGCAGGCAATCGGGCCAAAGCAGGAATACCCCACAGTCCGGCTGCCGTCCTGGGCGAAGACGAAATGATAGCCGCTGCGTTCGCCCTTGGCCAGGCGTTCCTCCACCAGTTCCACGGCTACATCCACCTCGTCGGGCCGGAAGAATCCCGTAGACTCTACAAGGCTGCGGATGGTCTCGATGTCCGCTCCTGTTGCCGTATCACGAAAGAGTAGATTCATCCGCCATCTCCCTGTGCTACCAAGGTTCAGAATCTTGTTTTCTTGAAAAGAATTTGGACAGGATTACAGGATAAAGCTCTTTTCCTGCAAATCCATGAAAAAATCCCGTTATCCTGCTGTCAAAAAGATTTGGTTGCGGCTTCACCGCGCTATGTTGTTCCTACAAAGCGTGGATGATGCGGTTGACCATCTTTGTGTATGACAAACCGCTTTGGGCCGCCGCGGCCGCGAAGCCTGCATCGGGCGAAATGCAGGGGTTTGCGTTCACCTCAAGGATCCAGGGGCGGTTTTGGCGGTCCACGCGAAAGTCCACGCGCGCATACCCGGAAAGGCAAAAAGCCTTCCAGGTCGCGATCGATAACCGATTCAGCTCTCTCAACAAGGCCCGATCCGAATTTGGAAAGTCAAATACGCGCGGCGTGTTGGCGTATTCAAAAGAGTCCTTTTCCCATTTGGCTTTGTATCCAACGATCCGCGGCTTACCGGGGCCGAACTTCGAGAAATCGATTTCCGCCAAGGGCAGGACCTCGGTTTTCTCTTCATCGCCCAGGAGAGAAATGTTGAATTCCCGGCCTTCCACAAAGGCTTCAAGAAAATAGTCCTGCGGCCGAAGGCCCCGGAGCCGTTTGCGCAGCAATCGCCGATCGAATAGAATGGCATCCTCTTCAAGGCCCACAGAGGCGTGTTCCCACTTTGGTTTCAGAATGAAGGGCGGCTTGAGGGTGCAGCGCCGCACTGCCGCGGTGGCCTCCTGCCAAGGGGGAGTCGGCAAGCCGGCGAGCGACATGATGCTTTTCGCATAGGCCTTGTTCGAGGTCGTGGTGATGGCGTTGGCTTTGCACCCGGTGTAGGGCAAGCCCAAGTCCTCCAGCAATAACGGACCTACGGCAATATAGCGGCCCCTGGCCTCAACGGATTCGACAAGATTGAATACGAATGCGGGCCCCGCGGATATCAGCTCGGATGCGGCCCGGCCAATGTCGAGCGAAAGCGCGGTCGCGCGGGTCCGATAGCCCAGCTTGCGCAGCGCAGTCGATACGGCTTCGACTTCGCACAGGGTATCGCGTTCGTCGGGCCCGGCATTGGGGGGCACGCTGCCATATAGGACGGCGGCTTTTCCGCGGTTCTTCATCCCAAACCGTCGTTGGCGGGAGCGGTCATACGATTCACTGCGCTGGCCAGGATTTCCTGAATCAGGCGATTGAATTGCAGACCGCCTTGCGCGCACATAATGGGCAGATCGGAATGAACTGGGTTGAGTCCCGGCAGGGGATTGACTTCAATGAATTCCGGTTTTCCGACCGCGTTGACTCGCAGATCAACCCGTCCGCCATCGCGGCAACGCAGGCCTTTCCAGAGTTTCAGCGCGATTTGTTCCGATTCAAGAGACAACGTGTCATGGGCCAGTCTGTAATCGATCAATTCCTCGCAGTTTTCCTTGTTCGTGAAGGTATAGGCATGAGCCTCGGCTCCTTGGCGATAATGAACTTCCAGAACGCCCACAGAGCGAGCTGCATCGCCGGTCCCCAGAATTCCCACTGTGAACTCTCGGCCCGGAAGAAAGGTTTCCACCAGAACGGGCTGTTGGTATGTCGCGATCAGTTCGGCGCAGATGGCCCGCAGGTCTTTGGCGTTTTCGATCTTCGAGCGGCTGCTGATGCCTTTGCTGGTTCCTTCGGCGACAGGCTTGGCGAACAGCGGATAGGGGAGACGGACCTGAGTTGCTTCGTTGGGGCTATGGACAACCACAAACCCCGGCGTGGGCACGCCCAGACATTGCGCCACCATTTTCGTCATGCCTTTGTGCAGGGCGACAGCCAAAACAAGGGGATCGGAAAACGTGTAAGGAACATTGTAGGCCTCGAGCAAGGACGGGACCTGGGACTCGCGGGATAAACCCGAAGCACCCTCGGCAATATTGAACACGATGTCCCAACGATCTCCGGCGGTTAAGCGGGCTGTGAGTTTGTAAAGATTGCCGATCCGATCGGTCTCGTGTCCCGCGTCGCGAATGGCCGCTTCGATTGCATCGATGGTGTCGTCACGGTCGAATTCGGCCGCTTCCTGGCGCGAGTAGCCCATGGCCAGGTAGTCGCGTTGCAAATCGTATGTCAGGCCGACTTTCATGCTGTCCTTTCACCAAAAAAAGGAGTCCCCTGCCGACTGAACATGCCGGCAGGGGTTGATGACTGAACTCAAACAGGATCACGGGTGATCGGGGTATTGGAAGATCTTGCCTTCGTAATTGCGAAGAAGCAGGTTGCTGCCTTCGTAGCCGATCACATACTCGGGACCCACGGGAATCTTGCCGCCTCCGCCCGGGGCGTCGATGACGTATTGCGGCACGGCATAGCCGGTGGTATGGCCGCGCAATTGGCTGATGATTTTAATTCCCTTTTCGACGGGCGTGCGAAAATGCGAAGAACCCAGGATGGGATCGCACTGGTATAAATAGTACGGCCGCACGCGCGCCTTAAGCAGGCCGTGATAGAGCTGCTTGAGGATGGCGGGGTCGTCATTGATCCCGGCCAGCAGGACCGTCTGGCTGCCCAGCGGAATTCCAGCATCGGCCAGAAGCTCGCACGCGGCCCTTGTTTCGGGAGTCAATTCGTCGGGGTGGGCGAAATGCAGGCTCATCAGCAACGGGTGATGCCTGCGCAGCATCTTCACCAGCCCTGGCGTGATGCGCTGGGGCAGCACGGCCGGTATTTTTGTTCCCAGCCGGACAATTTCCACGTGGGGAATCGCGCGCACCGATCCCAACAGCCAATCGAGATCCTCGTCCTTCAGTGTAAGCGGGTCCCCGCCCGAGATGAGGACGTCCCGCACGGCCGGATGGGAGGCAATGTAGTCGATGGCCCCCTGCCACTGGCTTCGGCCGATGGGGCTGCCGTGGCAGTCGTGATCGCCCACCATGCGGGAGCGCGTGCAATACCGGCAGTATGTCGAGCAGAAATTCGTAGCCAGAAACAAGACGCGGTCGGGATAGCGGTGCACAATTCCCGGAACCGGGCTGTGATTCTCTTCCGACAAGGGATCGTTTGACTCCCAAAGGGAGTAGACCTGCTCGGCCGATGTTGGGATGACGCAGCGACGGACCGGATTCGTGGAATCCTTGCCATGAACCAGGGAAGCGTAGTAAGGCGTGATGGCAACCGGAAGAGAGCTCTCGCCCTGGCCCAATGCGCTGCGCTCATCGACAGACAGCTGGAACATGGTTTCGAACTGGGCGGCCGTGGTGATGCGGTTGTGCAATTGCCAGTTCCAGTCGTTCCATTCGGCGGCGGTTGTTTTGGGATACCATCGCTTGCGAAAATAATCGGTGTTGATATTTTTGGGAGCCGCAAAGCCTTTGCGTGTTCGGGGGGCGTGAATACCGGGTTGGCTTTGGATGTAGGCAACAAAACGACTCGCCGAACTGAGATCGCCGATCTCGCGTGTGGGGAAGGGGAAGTTTTCTTTGGTACCCGGAGGCTCTGTAATCTGCGATGAGGAACTTGTCTCCTCCATTAACTCTCTCCTTTCAGGGTAATTATTTGAAAAAACGACTGCATACTTCCCGTTGGACTATAGTTCTCTTTGCCCCCCTTCCATTGTACCACATAATAAGCTAATCTATAATTTAAATGCAAATAAAAAAGCAAGCACAATGCAAAAGAAGCTGAATTGGGGGGCGGTACCGCAAATAGTCTTGGAATTTGGCGGCCAAAATCAAGCCTATATCTGAATGCAATTAAAGCATATTTATTTCCATTCGGATTGCCAACACCATCGCCCTAATCCTCTCTTATTAATGGGAGAGGAAAGAGTCCAATCGCCACTCGGTTGGAGAGGGCCAGCCCGTCCTCCGTAGCAGATTTGCCGCGAAGGACGGAGGTGAGGGAGGCGTGAATTGGTACGCATAGTTATCATGAAGTTCATCAGGGCAGGTCGTGGCGGAAATCCATTTGCAGTTGCGCATCATTTCTCAAGGAACTCGATCCATTTCCAGTGGAGCGCGGGGCCGGGCAGAAGAAAGCGGTCGGCATGCCTGCTCTTCTTGAGTTGTCGGAAGAGAGACTCGTGGTTGCTTTCCCCTTGATCGCGCAAATCGAAATAGAGAAAATCGCGTTCGCAATCAAAATGCCGCAGTCGGCGAAAAGCATGGGGATTGGAGTTGACGGTCCATAAGAGGGTGGCGATTTTGCGCGCCTCCGCAAACCAGCTTGTATCCCCATACCTTGCGCATGCCTCCAGTTTGAACAGCAGTTTGCGCGTGGGCCGGATGCCCCCACAGGGCCAATGCAGCCGCTCCAGGTATCGGGATGGAATCTTTTCGTCGAGTTCCTTTTGAATTGAATCTGCGATGTCAAGCGCAATGCCGGGTTCGGTCTCGATAAGAACAAACAAGCTGGAAAAAGGATTTGCCGTCGCGCACCGGCCAATGGCGCCGCACATCGGGCAACAATGCCGGTTTGCATCAGCGGCCTTGACCCAGAGCAGGACCTGCGCGGCCGCCAGGGAAAAAGTTTCAGCGCGAAACTTTGCGCGGTCACCCGAATGGTCCAGGTTGAAAGCATACTGGTATAGCCCTCCGCCGGCGTGGGCGCGTGATTCGTAACGCGCCCCATTCCAAGGGGCGATCACGGGCCGGGCTTCGGGCGAGAGACGAATGCCTAGCCGGTCCTCGATCCCCTCGAACGCGCGGTCGAGCTCATTGGGGTTCCAGGCGGGAGTGGAACGCACCGTATAGGGTGGGGCTGCATGAAACGAGATTCCCCATTGGCGAGCTCTGCGACGAAGCGTTGTTCCGGGCAGGACCTGGGTCCGGAAAACCTGCACGTCGCGATGCAGTCCATGCTTCATTAAGAAATCCAACGTTTGCTCCAATCCCGCCGGGGTATCGAGCGGCAGTCCGGTCATGAGATCCGTTTTCACTGCAATGCCGTGGGCGCGCAGCGCATCGATACCTGCGATAAAATCGTCCGGATCCAGCTTCCGGCCAACCTGGGCCAGCGTCCTTTTGCCAATGCTCTGAAGTCCCGCTTCGACTTTTCGCACTCCGGCCCGGGCCAGGAGCATTGCTGTTTTTGGCGCAATCGTTTCCGCGCGAAGCTCCACCGAGAGCGGGATGACGGGTCGGCGGTTTTCTCGGGAAAGCCATCGCAGAAAATCATTGAAATGTTCCCGCTGTTCGAAGCTGGGATCGAGCACGTAGATCTCGGCCGCGCGGCTTGCGCGCGCAAAACCAAAGAACTCGGCGATTTCCGCATTTTGGCGACGGGCCATGGTTCCGCCGCGCCCCTGGTGGTAACGACAGTATGCGCATCCATGCAGGCATCCGCGTTTGAATTCGGCCAACAATACCCGGTCCGCTTCCGGCGTAATAAGCCCTTCAATGAACGGGTCGTGAATAGGGGAAAGATCCGTTAAAAGTTGCGGCCGAATTGTCCCTTGTGTTCGAACTCCGCCGGGCAGGAGAAGGCCTCCCATATCTTGGGCGGGAATGCCGGACAGCAGGTGCGCGACAGCAATTTCCCCTTCGCCGGGAATGGCCAGATCGAACGGCGCGCCGGGATCACGCACAAACGGCGAGTCTTCAGAAATATCCGGTCCCCCAAGCCATATTTGTGTTCGGGGAGATTTCTTTTTGACCTCGCCCGCGATGAAAAGCGAGCGCTCGATATTCCAGACCGAACAACTCAACCCAATGGTATTAGGCGCATGCTTCAGCAGGAATTCAACGAGCGCTGCATCGCCGAGTGTTCCCGTACTATCCTGCGCTGCAATGTTGGGAACGATTCGTGCTCCGGTACGTTCCGCAAACAGCGCCACCGAGGCGATGCCCAAAGGAATATTGCCGCACTGAGCTTCCGGGACAATGCTGGGCACCGGGAGAGATGAGAAAAGCACGCGGCCGCCGGGCTTTAGTGGCGGCGGCCCCATTGTTTGAGATCCATCAGGATGCCTTTTCATTGCATGGGAAAATAACTTTCCGGTCTGCGGCAATAGGAAAGGGTCCGCGACTAAAGCAGGGCGAACACGATTGATTCGTGCACGGGAGAAGCTTACTTTTTCAGACGGACATCTTCTGAAAATGAGGAGGACAGTATGGTTTTTATCCGCAGTTGCATTGCGGTGCTGATTTTTACCGGCCTTCTGTTTGCACAAAAGGCGGATGGCGCGGCCCCTAAGCCCTGGAGTCTGGGTGTCAATACGGGCTTTGTCAGCAAATACCTTTGGCGAGGAGCCAATCTCCATGATCGTCCGGCGTTTCAGCCGGCCCTCGAATTTTCCGCGCATGGAATCAGAGCTGAATTCTGGGCCAGCTACAATCTTGGCGATGAAGCGGGTTCCGGTTTTGCCCAGGCCGACTACAATCTGAGTTACTCCGGGGTCCTGCCTTTTCTGCGCTCTCTTGAGGCAGGGATTGGTTATTCCCATAACACCTACCCGACCCTATTTGGCCAAGAGGCCTCTTGGAAAATGGAATGGTCCCTACGATTGTGCTATGACATTATCTCGGCGCCCACACTGACCTATTCCATTGTCCCTGTTGGCGCGTATGATGATGCGCAGTCGCAGTATTTCGATCTGGGCTTTTCGCACGAGTTCGACGTTCGCAAGGATCTGGCCGTAACGCCCGTCCTTCAGATGGGATTCGCGATGGAGAATGACCTGGACGACAATAAATGGTCCTCGAACTTCTCGGCTCTGGGTATTGGAATTAGTTCCACGTACCGGACGATTGTTGATGTAACTCCGGCACTCTATTTCCAGTTGCCGCTTTCAACCGTGGCGGATGGTCTTGGAAACAGACTCTATGAAAGGGATTTCTATTTTGGCCTGAACGTGGGCTACGAGCTGTAATCCAGCGCGGGGACGAATGGGAATTCGGCGCCGGCGGAGCGGGACGCCTACCGCGAGACGGGGTCGTGAATCACAAGGTCCACGCGCCGGTTTTTCTGCTGCCCCTCGCGAGTGGTGTTTTCGGCAACCGGCCGGGTAAGTCCGTACCCAACGGCGGCCATGCGGGTGGAGTCGATGCCCTGCGATGAAAGATAGGTCCGGACGTTCTGGGCGCGGCGATCCGAGAGCTTCTGGTTGTATTCGGCCGGGCCTTGGTTGTCGGTGTGGCCCTCCACGGTGATATTGAAATCCTTGTATACCGTGAGGATTCCGGCGATCTTGGCAAGACTGGTCATGAGCGGTCCTTTGACATCGGCCTGATTGATGCCAAAAAGAATGTCGCTCATGGAAATAATCGTGCCGCGCGCATCTCTTCGCACTTTGATCAATTCGCCCTGCAATTCTCCAAAACGGCGCTGCGCTTCTTCCTGCATCTGTTTGATTTTCTGCTGCGATTCTTCCTGGAGCTGCTTCATCTTCTGCTGCGCCTCAAGTTCGATTTGCTTTGCTTTCTCCCGGGTCGCCTCCAGGTCCGATTTCAGGCTTGCGGCCCGGCCCTTTTCCATTCCGATGATATGTTCGTGCACGGCATTGAGGTCCGTCAGCGCGGAATCGAGAGAGCTCTGCAAATTGGCTGCATGGCCGGCCAGGTGCCGCTCGCGCAATTGGAGACGGGCGGCCTCGACCAAAAGCGAACAACTCCCAAACAGAAATGGCAGGTCCTTGTTGTTGCGGTCCTTGAGCAGCAGGTCTTGGAGTGCCGAGAGCCGTAGCCGGGCGGTTACGTAGAGGTCCGCCGATTCCAAACGATTTAGGGAGTAGTCCCGGTAAGCGGATTCCAGATTGGTCTTAAGGGCAACAATTCCAGTATTAAAATCAATGGGTAGCGGCCTGCCGTATATCTCTGATAGCAAAACCGGAATGAGACATGCGGACAGAACGAGCGTTCGTATCATCGGACACCCGCTTTCATTTCCGTTTCCACAGCCCGGTATGTGCTCAGCAGTTCCCGAGTATGAGATACTCGCTTTTGAAGTTCGGAGATTTGTCTCTCCAGCCTGGGGACTTGATCGGCCGAAAGCGCCATGCGATAATAGAACCCGGCGCGCTCCATAAGGCCGGCCGCCATGTCCGGTTCCTTTCTGCTTGCCTTGTGGGCCAGCGTGAAAACCGAATCCCCCTTGCTACGGTAAATCGATTGAATCGACTGCCGTTCGCAATGCGAACGCAGGAGTTCGGTTTCGAATGCCGGATTGTGGCGGAGGAGAACCGTTCTGCCGGCGCACCCGCACAAAATGGCCAAGCCAATCACAGCAAGGCAGGTTCGCAATAGTCTGCTGCTACTTCCGTTTTCCATGAATCTAATGTAAATGATCCGGTTTCGGTGTGGCAAGCTTTTCGCGCGGGCCTATTTCCCTGAAAGGGTTGGGTCCATTGACTGGCTTATTGCGACGAAACGGCCGGGGAAGTAAAATCCTTGGTTTGTCCCGTAATCCTGACATTTTGTCGGCGCCTACAATCCCGTCAATGCTCTTTCACGGCGCAAATCGAGCCTGGGCAGGAAAGGCCGTGGCACGTTTTTCGCAATTTTTCAATCCGGTAAACTGGTGACATTGCAGGTCCCGCAAAGGACAAAGCGAACGTAACGCGCCTCCATCGGGAGAAAGTATGAACGTTCCATTGGAGATTAGTTTTCGCGATATCGAGAAGACCGCCGAACTTGAGGAGTTGATCCGCGAAAAGGCCGCGAAACTGGAGCGAGTCTGCGATCACATTTCCAGTTGCCGCGTTGCCGTGGAAAACCGTCAGCAGCATCAGCACCGAGGCCGGCCCTTCCGGCTTCGCATCGACATCACCGTTCCGCCGGGCCATGAAATCGTGGTGGTGCGCGAACCCAGCAAAGGCGACATGCATTCGGACCTGGCCGCGGAGATTCGCGACGCCTTCCAGGCGGCCTGGCGGCAGCTCGACAGTCTTACGCGGAAACAGCGGGGCGATGTGAAAGTCCATCCGCATCAGGAGATTCAGGCGGTTGTCGCGAAGCTCTTTCCACAGTTTGGCACCGGGTTTCTGCGCACTCTTGACGGCCGCGACATCTACTTTCACCGCAACAGCGTTCTGCACAGCGGCTACGACCGCCTGGAACCCGGTACCGGGGTCTGGTTTGTGGAGGAGGAAGGCCTGGAGGGCCCCCAAGCCACAACGGTGCGCATTGTTGACCATCCTGCGGGTGGCACACCACCCGTTTCCTGAAAGGACAGGGCATGGACCTTCTGACCATAGACGATCTGCGGAGACTTACTTCGCATCAGGGCCTTCCTGCAATTTCCATCTACATGCCGGCCGCCCGAGCTGGTATTGAAACACGCCAGAACCATATCCGGTTCAAGAACCTGATCCGCGAGGTCGAGCAGGACCTTTCCTTGCGCGGCTTTGGACAGGCGGAGATTGCGGAGTTTTTGCGGCCCGGTTTTCGAATTCTTAACGACCCTTTTTTCTGGCGTCATCAGAGCGACGGTCTGGCCGTGTTTCTCTCACCCGGGTTTGCCTCCTATTACCGACTGCCGATTCCTTTTCGCGAAAAGGCCGTTGTTGGGCACGGTTTTCATATAAAACCCCTGCTTTCTTTCCTATGCGAAGACGGCCGGTTTTTTCTGCTGGTTGTCAGTCAGCACCATGTCAGGCTTTTCGAAGGTTCACATACCAACCTAAGTCAGATTAAGCTTCACCAGGTCCCGCCCAATCTTGCCGAAGCCCTTGCTTTTGATGTGTTTGAACGGCAACTGCAATTCCATACGGCCGTGGGCCTGCGGGAAGGCTCGGCGGTGCGGGCCGCTGTTTTTCATGGCCAGGGCGGGGGTGAGGAGGATGCCAAGGAACAGGTCTTCCGCTTTTTTCGTCTGGTTGATCGCGGAGTTCATGCGGTCCTTAAGGAAGAACGCGCGCCCCTGGTTCTGGCCGGAGTGGAATATCTGCTGCCGATCTATCGCGAAGCCAATACGTACCTTCATTTGTTGGATGACAAGCTCACGGGAAATCTCGACCGCGCCCTTCCCGAGGAGCTTCATTCACGCGTCTGGCCGGTTTTGCAGCCCCATTTCCAGCGGGCGCGGCAAGCGGCCGCCGAGCAGTACCGTAGTCTGGCAGCCACCCCGCGGGTCGTTAAGGACCTGCATCGGATCGTACCGGACGCCTACAACGCGCGGATCGAGACCTTGTTTGTGGCCGGCGGCGTCGAGCAGTGGGGCCGGTTCGAGCCGGATACGGGCACTGTGGATTTGCGCCCGCAACCGGATCACCACAGCGAGGATCTCTTGGATTTTGCAGCGGTCCAAACGCTTCTAAACAGGGGAACCGTATTCATTATGGATACCGACCGTATGCCCGACGATTCGCCGGCAGCTGCGATTCTTCGATTCTAAAAACAGCCGAAAAAGGGGACCCGGAGTGGTAAGCGGAGGAGATGGGGCGTGAAGCACCGAGTCCCCGGCGAGTTAATGGCCCCTCTGGGGGGGATCGGGTTGCAGCCCCTTTGTTGTTGTGCCTTGGCAAAGCACTTGGGGTGAAACGTCAATTCCCGTCCACGGTCGCGGGCCCCAGGGCGAGCGGGAGGTCGGGCGCTTGCATGGGACAGGCTCAGCATCCGAACAGAGGGAATGAAATGGCTTCGAGTGAAGTCCGTGTTCTGATGCTGGAGAACGTGCTGACGGACGCGGAACTTAATCAGCGTGAGCTTCGCCGGGCGGGGATCATGGCAACGGTGCGCCTGGTGATGGCGAGAGTGGACTTCATCGAGGCCCTTCGCACATTTAAACCCGATCTGGTGTTGGCCGATTATCTGCTGCCGGATATCTCGGGTTTGGAGGCACTGCACCTGGCGCAGGAATACGATCCCCTGCTTCCCGTGGTCATTGTCACCGGATCGCTGAACGAGGAGACCGCGGCGGATTCGATCAAAGCCGGGGCCGCCGATTATGTGACCAAAGAGCGCCTGGCGCGCCTGGGTCCGGCCGTGAAGGGAGTGCTGGAAAAGCGGACGATGCGCCAGGAGAAGGAGGAGGCCGAGCGCGCTCTGCGCAGGGCGCATGACGAATTAGAGGCGCGCGTGCGTCTGCGCACCACGGAACTGGCCAAGGCCAACGAGGCCTTGCGATCGGAGATGGTTGAGCGCAACCGCATTACGGCCATGCTGCGCCAGCGGGAACGGGAGTTCCGGACCCTGGTCGAAAACTCGCCCGACGTGATTATGCGCTTCGACCGCTGTCGTCAGCACATTTATATCAATCCGGCCGGCGAACGCTTGACCGGACTGGGACTCGATACGCTGCGGGGCAAGAGCATGGCGGATTTGGGCATGACATCTTCGTATGCCGCGGAGTGGGACCGCCGCCTGGGGTTGGCCTTCGGCAAAGGCCTGGAGCAAAGCCTGGAATACGAATACGCGGGGACCGGCGGAAAGCGCTGGTTTCACGCCCGCCTGGTTCCCGAAAAAGACGATCAATTGCCCGCGGAAACCGTAATGGCCATTTCCCACGACATTACCGATATCAAACACGCCGAATTGGAGCTGGCCAAGGCACGGGAGACAGCCGAGTCCAGGGCCCGAGAGGCGGAGGAAGGTCAGCGGATTCTGAATGCCATTATGGATTGCATTCCCGAAGGCATAACCGTCATCGATGCCTCGGCCAAAGTTCGAAGCGTGAACCGGTTTGTCCAAATGATGACCGGGATTCCGCGGGACCGGTTTTTGGGGATGAGCCTCGAACAACAAGCGGAGCTGTTGCGCATTCATCACGCGGATGGATTGACGCCCGCAAAATTGGAGGAGTTGCCGCTATCACGCGCCCTTTATCATGGTGAAACGGTGACCAACCAGCAGTTTATGTACAGACGGGATGGAGAGCCCTTATATATTTCGGCGAATGCCGCGCCGGTTCTGGACGATTCCGGGGTGATTCGCGGCGCCGTTGTGGCCTGGCGCGACATCACGCAAAATGTCCGAAACGAACGCGCCTTGCGCCATGCCATGGAATTCGAGAAGCTTGTGGGCACCTTGGCCACCAACTTTATCAATCTTAAATCCATAGAGATCGACAACGGGCTCGAAAATGCGCTAAGGCTGCTTGGCCGGTTTTCGGAGGTCGATGCCGGCTGCATTTGGCTCTTTCAAAACGGCTCTTCCCGGGCTCTGCGCGCCTATCGCTGGTCATCGGGTCCGGGCATCGAAGAGTCGCCTGTGGCACCCCCGCTCCTTTGCACCCTGACCTGGCTTACGGATCGTATCCGCGCGCGCAAAGTGCTCCAGGTTCGAACGCTCTCGGAATTGCCGCCCGAAGCGGAAGAGGAGCGGGCTTTCTTCGCATGCCGCGAGACCAGGGCCTTTGTGGCGGTGCCCATGATGTATGGGGGATCGGTTCCCGGCTTTCTTCTTTTTGAATCGCGACACGAGCGGTGTTGGGGAGACGAAGAGATCAAGCTGTTGCGCGTGGTTGTCACCATGTTCGCCAATGCGCTGGAGCGCAAGCGGACCGAAAATGCACGGCTCGACTCCGAGCGCCGATACAGGGCGATCTTTGAGAACACCGGGACAGCCATGGCCATTGTGGGCAAGGACGAAGTGGTGCACCTGGTCAACTCGGAATTTGAAAAGCTGAGCGGATACGGACGATCGGAAATCGAGGGCCGCAAGTCCTGGAAGGACTTTTTTTCGGACCGCGACCGCGACCGTCTGGTCCGGGACTATTTTGGGCCGGTCGCCGGCGGAGGGCCAACACAGCCCGGGCGGTTTGAAGCGACCCTGGTGGACCGCCAGGGACAGCTCCGGGATGTGCTGCTTTCGGCATCCGTTCCCGCCGAACTGGATGCGGTTGTCGCGTCAGTCATTGACATCGGCGATCGCCGACGCTGGGAGAGCGCCTTGCGGGAAAGCGAGGAGCGGCTTCAGCTTGTCACCCGAAATTCGCCCGACCTTCTGTTTCAGCAGGACCGCAACCAACGCTACATCTGGGCCTCGCGCACATTTGACGGCCTTGCGGCATCGATCGAAGGCAAGACCGACCGGGATCTATTTGCGCAGGATGAGGCGGACCGGCTTGGCGAGGTCAAACGCAGGGTCCTGGCCACCGGCCGTGGCGAGCGGGGCGAGTTCGAATTGACGCTGGACGGTCGAAGGCGGTTTCTGGAGGTAGTCTTCGAGCCCTGGCGGGATGCGGAAGAACGGATTGCGGGTATTTTGGGATATGTGCGCGATGTGACCGAGCGCCGCCAGTGGGAGGAGCAGTTGAATCGGGAGCGCGAGCGCGCCGAAGCGCGCGTTCGGGAGGCCGAAGAAAGCCGTCGCATTCTCGAGGCGATTATGGACCAAACACCCGAGGGCCTTCTGGTTGTCTTTGGCGGCGAGGACCGCATCCGCATGATGAGCCAATACGCGCGCTCTCTGATCGGGTCCATCACCGAAGCACCCGAAGATGTTGCGCCGCAGGACCGGGCGGAGAAGTGGGGATTCCTCTTTCTCGACGGCCACAGCCGGCCGCGGTACGGTGAACTGCCGCTGGAACGCGCCATGGAGCAAGGCGAGGTAATTTCGGACGAGGAATGGATCATTCGGCGGCCGGATGCAACAACCGTTATTGTCTCAATCAGCGCCGGACCGATCCTGGACCCCAGCGGCCGGATTGTTGGGGCGGTTTCCACTTGGCGCGATATTACGGATCGCCGCAATGCCGAGGAGGCCGTTCATCGCCACAGCGAGCGCCTGGCGCAGGCAAACCAGGAACTGGTCGGCAAGAACCGCGAGTTGGATGAGCTCAACGAGAAGCTGAAGGAACTCGATAAGTTAAAGAGCGAATTCGTCTCGATGGCGTCCCATGAACTGCGTACGCCCCTCACCGGAATCATCGGTTTCGCCGAGACCCTTCTGGCAAAGGATATTCAGTTGAGCGAAGACGAACGCACCCGTTATCTCCAGACCATTGAGTCCGAGGGGAAACGGTTAGGAAAGCTGATTGGCGAAATGCTGGATGTTTCGAAAATCGAGACCGGAATCAGCGAAATGCGATTCCGGCGGTTTGGCATGGGGGATTTGGTATCCGAGACCGTTTCGGGTTTGGCGGTCCCGGCCGGTGTGGAGGTCGATGTTCGGGCCTCCGGGGAAACCCTTTGGGTCACAGCCGACAGGGACCGCATTAAACAGGTCCTGTTGAATCTGCTGGACAATGCAATTCGCTACGTAGAGCCCAAAGGGCGGGTGAGCGTGACCGCAATGGATGGCGGAGACATGGTTCAGGTTGGAGTCAGCGACACCGGACCCGGAATCGGGCCGGAGGATCTGGGCCGGATCTTTGATAAGTTTTATCGCAATAAGCGCGCCGATACGAAGAAGAGCACGGGCAGCGGGTTGGGGCTGGCCATTGCCAAGAGTATTGTAGAGGCCCACGCAGGACGCATTTGGGCTGAATCGGAGTTGGGCAAGGGCAGCACATTTTATTTCACCATCGCAAAGGAGCCGCCGAAATGGCTGGGCGTATCCTGATTATTGAAGACGAAGAGGATGTCGTGGAGCTTCTGCGCATCAATCTTGCGCGGCGGGGTTTCGATGTCGCGGTGGCAATGACCGGGGAGGAGGGGCTGGACAAAGCGGCGCAGGAGACCCCAGCCGTGATTCTGTTGAATGTGCGCCTGCCCGGTATGAATGGTTTTGACGTGTGCCGCCGTCTTCGCGAGGATCCGCGCACCCAGGGAGTATTCATCATTTTCGTCACGGCCGCGGCGCAGCAGTCCGATTACGAAACGGCGCGTTCGTGCGGGGCCGATGGCTTTCTCACCAAGCCGTTCGACATGGGGGAACTCTTGCGCACCATCCAAACCGCGCTTTCCACGGCCCCGGACGCTTCGCGTGGGGCCGGTTGATCGTGGCCCGCGTGCTTGTGGTGGATGATGATCCAAGCATCCGCGAACTCCTGGTTGTCAACCTGGAGAAACGGGGATTTACTGTGGATTCTTTGGGGGATGGCCGCGAGGTGTTGGACAATGTGGCGCGCGAAAGCCCGGATATCGTGATTCTGGATGTCATGATGCCGTATGTGGACGGTTGGGAAATCTGCAAAATGATCCGCGATAATCCCCGCTTTAGCGGAATCAAGATCCTCATGTTGACCGCCCGCGACTCCATGCGCGATCGCATGATTGGCAAGGACATTTTAAAAGCCGACGAGTATATAACCAAGCCGTTTGTTCTGGCCGACTTGATGGAGGCGATCCGGCGGCTGCTTCGCGACTGAAAGGGGATAACTATTCACCACAGGGACACAGAGAACGCGGAGGTCAGAAAAGAATACATAGAGGAGAAAGGCTTTCTGGCGCAGATGCGCGCCAGAGAAGTTTCCTTCCTTCCGCCTTCAGCCTGACTCTATCCTTTCTCCGTACCCCCTATGACTCTGTAGTGAATAGTTACGAAAGGGATCCAATCACTATGCGTCCACGGTCCAGCGCGCCTCGCATTGAGCTTCACGGGGCCGCCATTGCTCCGGGAATCGCGATCGGCAAGGCGTATCTGTTCCGGCCAATCGAATTGGACGCGCTGGAAAAAAACCGGTTTTCCGTCGAGGATCTGGCCGGCGAGGAGAAGCGATTGGAGAGCGCGACCGAAAAAAGCCGCGACCAGCTTCACCAGATAAAGCAGCGGACGGCAGAACAGGGGAGTCCCGAGGCCGAGAACATATTCGCGGTGCACATCTCCATGCTGCGGGATTCCAGCTTCCTGGGCCGCATTCGCGAGATGCTTGCCCGGGAGCGCGCCAACATCGAATTCGTGCTGGCCCGTGAAATTCGCAGCATCCAGGACCGGTTCGCTTCGATCAAGGACGAGTACCTCCGGCGGCGCTTCTCCGATATTGAGGACGTGTATTTCCGTCTGCTGCGAAACCTGCTTGAAATCGAGCACGTCCGGACCAACCCCCTGCAACGGATTGACACGCCGGTTCTGTTTGTGGCCGAAAACCTCGTTCCGTCCGATATCCCGTTACTGGATATGCGCAAGATCTTGGGAATCGTGGTCGAGAGAGGCGACGAGACGTCGCATGCGGCTATCATCGCCAAGTCGCTGGGTGTTCCGGTTGTGATGCGTGTGGCGGGGATCAGCGCCCTGGCGCGTCCGGACGACCTTGTGATTGTGGACGGCTACGCCGGCATCGTCATTATCCATCCCACCGAATCCGACAGTCGATACCACCGGGCGCGGGCCGAACGCCTTTCGGCGCAGGCCGTTGGGGTGCGCTTTCCAATGCCGGGACCCTTGACCAGTGCCGATGGAACCGTTTTGCGCGTTGAGGCCAATGTAAGCAATGCAAATCAGGCCTGGGACGCCCGCCGGCTGGGGGCGCGGGGTGTGGGGCTGCTGCGCACGGAGTTCTTCTATATGGCGCAGGCAACAATGCCAAGTCTGGAGGAAGAAACGGCCATGATTGAGGAGATCGCCCGGATCCATTCGGGCTTTCCCGTTACTGTGCGTTTTCTCGATCTGGGAGCGGATAAATCGGTACCCTATATCGCCTTTGCCCAGGAGGAGAACCCGCAGCTGGGCTGCCGCGGAATCCGTTTCCTTCTCAATCATCCCTGGCTGCTGAAAAAACAGACCCAAAGTATTCTGCGGGTTTCGACGCGGCCCAGGGTACGCGTCCTGCTCCCGTTTGTCGCGCTGGTGGAAGAGTTGGAGAAGGCGCTTGATATCATTGAGGAGGCATGCCGCGAAGAGGGCGTGGACCGAAACGATCTGCGCATTGGCATGATGGTCGAGATCCCATCGGCGGCCCTGGCGTTGCGCGATTTTGTGGACCGAGTGGATTTTGTGAGTATTGGCACAAATGATTTGCTGCAGTACACTTTTGCCGCGGGCCGGGAGAATGTGCAATTGGAAAATTACAAGCGAGTGGCCCACCCGGTGATGCTTCGCCTGATTGCCGGGATTGCGGAGGTCGCAAAAGCGGCTCACCGTGAAGTCACGTTATGCGGCGAGTTGCAGCAGGCGGCCAATGCCGCCCTGCTCTTTGGACTTGGAGTCGATATTTTGTCGGTTTCCCCGCAAATGCTGCCCGAACTGGCTGCTGTGCTGAACCGCCGAAGCTTGGAGACCATGCGGGCGGCGGCCCAAAAAGCGCTTGCATGCCGCACGGCTTGGGATGTCGATGAGATCCTGAAGGAATTGTGAGCGACCGGCGCGCGTAGAGCCGCCATGGCGCGGCGTCTCTACGCGGGTACCATTTTCCGTGGCCCCGCCTATGGTTGGGTCCCGGAAATTCCTGGCAGAAATCCGCTCATGTTGAGCTTGTCGAACCCTGAAGCGAATTGCTCAAAACGAGTTGGTTTGGCCGCCCACCCTTTGACAAGCTCAGGGGGAGCGGCTTGGAAATATGCAAGAGACATGCGGGATAACCCCCTATCGGGTGCCTCCCGGCCCTTGCATTTTCTTTTGCATCATGGGACAACTGGACATGAATTCCTGCATGGTGCGGCACATCTCATTCATGTCAATATTGAGCTTTACATCTTTGACCAGAGTCAATCGGTCGTCGTATTTCATTAGATGGTTGCCCATCAAAACGAAAACGCCTCCATCGCGGCCCAGCAAGATTTGCTTCGACATCATGGGCCCCATCATGGCGCAGTGCATGCCCATGCGGGCGGAATCGGCCATGCCGTCCATGCCATTCATGGTGTTCATGGTGTCGGCGCGAAGCGCGCCATTGGCCGTATCTACGGGTTGAGAGCGCGTGGCAGCGGTATCAGTTGCCGGCCGGCTGTTGCGCTTCGATTTTTGGGCCAGCGCGGAGGTGGCCAAAAGGGCCATAAGCATAACAGGGAGGATCCAGGCAAATCTTTTCATTTCTTCTCTCCTTGGGGTTGGCGCTGCATCGGTTCACCCCGACGGGGCTGCTGCAGCGTGTCGGATTCCGGACCGTTTCCCGAAACCGGGATGCGGGGTCCTTGAAACAGGGCGACTGAAAGAATTGCAATTGCCAAAAGAATTATGAGCCAGGCAATCCAGCGCCCATTTCGTCTCTTCTCGTCCATTCCTCACCTCCTTGGGCCAAGAAGAAATCAGTCCTCTTGAGGTCCATATCGCTTCGAGGAGGGAAGCAAATGATGTGCTCAAATCAACGGTCTCGAATCGCGAAGGGGGGAAAGTCTGCGTAGGCAGACGGATTCACGTTTTTGCGAAAATCCTTCTCGGCGGATGCACCGAGCCGAAGCGCTTCAATCGGTGCTCGATACTGCTGCCAGGCTGCCCCGGGGCTGTCGTTGCGGGCAGTCTGCGGGGCCGCAAAGCAGACACCGGATGACGGTTTACCGGCCTCTTGGCAGAGCTTATCCAATCTCGATGAGCTTGATTTCGAAGGTCAGGTCGTGTCCAGCCAACGGATGATTGGCGTCGATGGTGACCATGGAATCGGAGAAATCGACAACCGTAACAACCGCCGATTGGCTGCCTTCCTGCAGGATTTGCAGATGCTGACCAACCTCAGGTTCCAGGTCGGCCGGCAGAAGATTTCGGTCGATGTCGACAATCATCTCGTCCTTGTACGGTCCGTATGCCTGTGTGGCGGGCACCGCGGCAATTTTCGAATCACCGGGGGCCATTCCCAAAACGGCTTCCTCGAAACCCGGAATCACCGTTCCTTCGCCAATGGTGAACTCGACGGGATCTCCGCCGACCGAGGTGTCGAATACGGTTCCATCATCCAATGTGCCGGTGTAGTGGACCTTGACTTTGTCGCCGTACTTGGCTTGAGACATGGGACCTCCTTTGCGGGGGGGCGCCTCCGCCGAACGAGAGGGATTCGTTCCGCTTTATGGAAGGGTAGAATATGGGGGTGCTGGATCGATTCCGCGCGCATCTGATTGGAGCGCGAAAAACATGCCGCGCGCGGGTCGATTCAACATGAGAAAGCAGGGGGGGTGCGCGGTCGCAATGGACGAAGAGGCGGTGAAGCGCGCGAATTCAAGGATCGCTCGCGCTCCGATCCGTGGATTCGAATCGTGTCCCGTCCATCTTGTTTGGCCCGGTATAAGGCCCGGTCCGCGGCTTCGACCACCCGATGGATCTCCCGAAGGCCCTCTTTCCCATATTGGGCGATGCCGATCGAGATGCCTGGAAGCGCGGGAAATTCGGAAAGGCGTTTGCGCCGGATGGCCCTCTGGATCCGCCGGGCAATGGATTGGGCATGGTGACAATCCGCCTGTGGAAGCAGGACCAGAAATTCGTCGCCTCCGTACCGGTACACGGAATCGTACTTTCGCAGAACGGTCTTAATGCACTGGGCCACTTGAACAATCGCCCTGGTTCCGGTGGTGTGCCCGTATCGGTCGTTAATGGCTTTGAGGTGGTCGATGTCCAGGAACAGAACACACAGGCATTCGCCAAAGCGGTCCGACCGCTCGCATTCGGCTTTCAAGTCCGATTCGAATAATTCCTTGTCAAAGGAAAGGGTTGTGGAATCCAGGATTGCCTGTGCGGCGAACGCCCGGCATTTCTCGAACTCGATGACTGTTGGGTTCTTGAGCATTCCGCGAAGATTCTGCATATAGTCAAGTGCCGCCACCTGGATGCCCACATCACGTCCCAGGTGCTGCGCCAGATGCTCACGATGAGCCAGCAGGTTGCGGAACATGGATTCCGCCTGAACGGGTTCGGAGATCAGTACGTGCGTAAGGGCGTACACGGCTTCGATATAGATACGGTCCTTCAAACCGGTCCGAAGCAGTTCCAGGCGCTTTCGGTCCTTGGCGCGTTTTGGGACATTGGCGCCAAGAAACCCCGAAAGCGCCGGGTCCAGCAACTGGCTGTGCGCAAATCGGGCCTCTTGCTTTACTTCCCATGTACGGCGATTCATTTCCATGGTTTCTCCGAAATCGAGATTGGAAAAGGAAAGGCGGACGGTTTTCAGCAGTGTTTGAAGCGGGATGCCGCAATTGGGGCGGGATTTCCCGGCGGGTTTAAAACACCCCGCAATGGCATTCGATTTGCGGGATCTTGCGTTTCGGGCTGAACTATGCAAAAAGAGAAAATTCTATTCGTCGAACCCACGGGGGCTCCATCCAATGTCTTCGCAAATTTCATGACCATTCCGCTTCTAGGACCGGTCTACCTTTCGGAGATAGCGTGTCAGAAGGGCCATGACGCAAGGATTCTGAGCGAAAATATTCTCAAGCGTCCTGTGCGCCCGGCCGAACTTGCCTGGGCCGACGTGCTTTGTTTGAGTTGCATCACGGCTACGGTCACGAGGGGCCGCGAAATCGCCCGCCTTTACCGCGAAACCAGGGCGCAACAACGACTCAACGGTCGCACTCTTATCGGGGGAATTCACGCAAGCATGCTTCCCGACGATGTTCGCGGCGATTTCGACCAGGTCGTTGTCGGAGAGGCCGAAGATATCTTCATGGATATCATAGAAGGGCGGCTGCGCGATCCGGTTGTCCGAGGCGACCGCCTCGAGGATCTGGATCGGCTCCCGCTTCTTGATTTTCGTTCCATTGCGGGATGGGACCGAATGAGAGTTTGGCCTGTTATGACTTCGCGGGGATGCCCTCACCACTGCAATTTCTGCTCGGTGACCGAAATGTTTGGCCGCGGATTTCGCGCCCAATCGCCGGCCCGGATCATAAGGCAATTGGAGCATTTCCGTCGCGGTTGGGTTTTCTTTGCCGATGATAATTTCACCGCCGATCAGGCTCGGGCCGAGGAGTTGATGGAGCGGATGATCCAAGGCCGATTCGGCCTTCCCTGGAGCGCGCAGGTGCGCACCGAAATCACAAAAAAGCCGCGCCTGGTGCATCGCATGAAACAGGCCGGCTGTCGTACGGTTTATGTGGGCTTCGAATCGGTCAGTGGAGAAAGCCTTCGGTTAATGCGAAAGGGCCAGTCTCCGGAAGATTTAGAGCGAACGGTTCGGGTTTTCCATCAGTACGGCATTGCCGTTTTGGGCATGTTCATACTGGGACACGACACGGATTCCGCGGACGTCATGCGCCAGACCATGGAGTTTTGCCGGAAAAGCCGCGTCGATTTTGTTCAATACACCATTCTCACTCCGCTACCCGGGACGTCCCTGTATAGACGACTTGAAGGGGAGAGGCGTCTTCTGCATCGCGATTGGAAATATTACGATGCCATGCATGCTGTCTTTACTCCCAAACAGCTTTCGGCCAGCGAACTGCAGAAGTTCATGATCCGGTGCTTTGGCGACTTCTATTCGTATCGCCGGGCCGCGCTGGAGTTGCTGCGGCTTGTGGTCCGCTGGTTGCTAAGAATCTTTGCCGTTCACCGGTACGGCCCGTCGCTTCATTTGATTGCGGTCCGAATTGCGGGCCGCCATATTCTGCGGTCCTGGCTCCGGAAAAATCGGCTGTATCTGCGCTATCTGGAGCAGTTTGAACGGTCTTCTCTTTCGCGGCAGGAATCTTCGAGCTCGTCCGTGCGGAAAGCGGCGTGACAAGCAGATTGTGGACCGATTATTCCAAGCCGGTGAAGCCGGAAACGGAGTTATACGGTTTGAAAAAACTCGGACATGCCGGATCGAATACCGGCAAGGAAGCATCTGCGCAAGAAGAATGATTGCTGTGCGCAAAGACTTTCGATACCGCGGCTGCTTTGGGCGAATAGCGGCAATCTTCTGCCTTAGCAGGTCCCCATTTCTCTGCGAAGGTCCGCCGAGAGACGGGCCAGACGCTCGGAGGTTTCGCGCAGCGCACGGTCCATCTGTTTGAGTTTATCTTGCTGCAATTCGGTTTCAGAGCGCCGCTTGAGTTGGCTTGTGCGGCTCCCATTACGGCCGTTTCGGGCACCCCAGATTGTTACTGGAAGAAGGATCAAGACAAGCAGGCCCAGACCCATCAGCAGCGGAGAGCCCGGCCAGAGTCGGATCCTCATTTCTTCCTCGACTTGGGCATTGAATGCGTTGTGTTGGACGAGCCTTGGCCCATTGTATCATGCATCATTGTGTCTTGCTTCATAGTGGTGTCCTGCTGCATGCTTGTATCGCCGGGCGTCTGTCCATTCTTGGGCGCAGACTTTTGGCGGGCGCAGCCCACCATTAGAAGAGAGCAGGCGCAGGCGGTCACAAAAACAAACTTGAGTGTATACATGGCGTTTTCCTCCTGGTTATCTCTCCGTCTCCAGTGGGTTCCTTATCTCCGGATTTCCGGGATAGCCGTTGCCGGGGAGATTCGAGAGTGGTGAGAAACAAAACCCATGCCAGGCTGTTTTGTTGATTCGTTGAAAGTTCGTGCGATCCAAATTCCGGTGTAATGAGTAATCACAACAACAATCAAAGCGATTAGAACGTGTTCGCCTATTGTCTTGGCGGGGCTGGATTTTTGTGATCTTGCGACAAAATAGCTGAGAAGAATGAGAATGAGAAGGCCCCAAGCCAGGCTGGCCCACATGGCTTTTGAAAGCGGGAGCAGAAGAACTGGAATGACAAAACTGAGAGCCAGAATGAATTTGGAGATAAAGGTGGACAGTGCGGCAAGCCAAAGTGAGCTGGGGCTGGCGCCCTGCTCCGATTCCCTGGCAACGTGCATTCCCAGCGCATCCGACAGCGCATCGGCAATGGCGATGGTCAGTACTCCGCCAACCACCGCCAGCCTCGATTGCGTCCCGGACTGCAATCCAACCATCAAGCCAAGAGTTGTGATTACACCCGAGGTCAGCCCAAAGCTGATTCCGCTGCGTAACGGCGCCCGCATGATCCGGTCCGTCGGTTCCGTTGGGCCTTTGTTTTACCTGACCCTCACAATTACGCCGCAGGCGATGGGCTCGCCCGCATTGCCACTAGGCTGAGTCGTATAATCGTCGGGGAAAGCATGAACCACGATGCTGCGGCCAATCACCGAGAAATCGGAGCCTTCCACGCCAAGAGCGTTGGTCGTGTAATCAAGCTTGGCGCTTCCATCATTTCCCGTTTCAAGATTGGGCAAATCACCGGCGTGGCTTGCTCCTGGAGATTGACCGGGCCGGCCATGCTGATTGCTTAGGCCCGGATCGAAATGGGGGCCCACGGCGTCGGGACTGGAGCAATTGCCGTTTTCATGAAGGTGAATACCATATGAATGGTCGGGCAGCAGTCCCTTTATATTCCCTTGAATCCGAAGGCCTTTGGTTCCGTTGGGTGTGAATTCGATGGTTCCGTGTACATTGTTTGGGCTATAGCCGCGAATTTCCGCAACAGCTCTGACCATCTCGCGCTGGCCGTCTCCGCCGTAAAGGCGCCGTGTGATTCCGCACGATGCAGCCAGCACTCCCACACAAATTGCCGCTATCGCCACTGTTCTGACCCTAGGCATGTCGCCTCCTTTTTTTGGTTCCACGTATTCTCACTCAAAACCTGTGCCAGCGGGATTCGCATTCGGGGGGCCGGATTTCGACCGGGTCAACCCTCGCGGCGGGAATGGCATTTCAATTGCGTAACCAGTCCTTACCGAATTCCGGGAGGCGCATTGGATACCGAAATCCGAATTTTCGCTGGAAGTTCAGGCCGTACCTTTGCGGAGGCCATGTGTCAATACCTCAAAGTGGGCCTGGGCGAATCCGAAACACTTGTGTTCTCCGAAGGGAACCTTTTCGTTCGCATTGCCGAAAATGTGCGCAACGAAGATGTCTTTGTGGTTCAACCCATTGGCCTTGACCCAAACCGGGAGTTCACCGAGATTCTATTTTGGATGGATGCTTTTAAGCGGGCCAGCGCCGGGTCCGTAACCGCCATTGTTCCTTATTTTGGCTACGCAAAGGGAGATAAAAAGGACGAGCCCCGCGTTTCGATTCGCGCGCGGGTCTGCGCCGAATGTATCGAGTTGGCCGGGGCCGACCGAATGATTACCATGGATCTGCACAGTCCGCAGATACAGGGATTCTTTAAAAAACCGGTTGACCACCTTTCGGCAATTCCGCTTTTGTGCGAATGCGCCCGCCGGCTTGGAATGGCCGACTGGATCGTGGTCTCGCCCGACGCTGGTTTCGCGAAACGGGCGCGCCAGTATGCGTCGTGCCTGGGAACAGACATCGCAATATGCGATAAAATTCGCCGGACCCATGATGAGAAGGCGGAGGTGTTGGACGTCATCGGCCCTGTTGCGGGACGAAATGCGCTGATTGTGGACGATCTTGTGCTAACCGGCCGAACCCTTGCCGACGCCGCCCGCGCGCTCCGTTTGCGCGGGGCCAGGCGCATCGTCGCCTGCGCCACGCACCTTTTAATTTCATTAGAGCATATGCAGCTCATTAAGGAAAGCGGGATCGAAAGGCTCATTGGAACCGACTCGGTGATTGCGCCCGGTTTTCGTCACGGAATGCTGACTCTGGTCTCGGTGGCGCCCCTGTTTGCCGAAGCTGTTCGAAGAGTCCATTTCCGGGATTCCATCAGCACGCTCTTTACGGAACCGCCGGTCGCGGTGTTTGCGAAAGCCCTTGAGGCCAGGAGCGAATCGTGAGTAGCGAGTCGCGAGTTGGAAAGTCGGAAATCGGAGCCCAGACCATAAATTCAGCAAGGCACACGAGAACGGTTGAGTGTTGAAAGTATTCAGTTTTCCTAAACTCACTACTCGCCACTCACAACTTTCTTGGCATATCAATTGCGAGAACGCTCAATAGGCGGCGCGAGCCGGATGGCTCGCACAATTTCTTTGCCGCTGTCCTTCTCTTCATACATCCACCCAAACCAATCAAGGAGAATGCCATGAAACGCAGACACCGTATTGTGGCTGCCGGAACAGGAATAGCCCTGGC
Source organism: uncultured Fibrobacterota bacterium (assembly GCA_964455935.1). Classification (GTDB taxonomy): domain Bacteria; phylum Fibrobacterota; class CAYVZU01; order CAYVZU01; family CAYVZU01; genus CAYVZU01. The sequence goes on along the minus strand of CAYVZU010000006.1, from coordinate 1,208 downwards.
CACCGGAATGGGCCTAATCGCGCGGCAATGGATCATGGAAAGGCGCAGAAGTCGCTGGATGCGCATGGCCGAGCTCGGCGAGCACGCATGGAAAAGGAGCCGCGAGCAGGTTCGCCATATCGGCTCGGCCATGCAATTTCGAATCCGGGTCGCTCGCATGTTCTGGAAAGTAGGCAGAAAAGTCCTGTAGATCGTCTTCCGTCCGCGCCGAAATTTCCAAACAAGCTCATGCGTATTGCCTTCCTCCCATCCTCGCCCGTCCGTGCTTGACTCGGAATCGGATGCATTTCCGGCTCGCCGAGATCGGGTATCCACCTTCCAAAATGCTGCAGCAAGGAGACAATTCCAATGAAAGGCATTCTGGTCAAGTCGCTTGCGGGTCTGGGGCTTCTGACCCTTCTGGTCATCGTGACCGTGTTGACGGTGAAATCCGCGGCTTGGACCGCGCGATTCCGGATTCCCCATCGGACCGTTCTGGAGGTGGATTTTGGCCGCCAGATGGTTGAGTACGTGCCCGAAGATCCCCTGGCCAAAGTCATTTTGGGAAGCACGCCGCGGATCCGCGATTATGTGGAAGGCCTGGAGCGCGCCGCGGGAGATTCCCGGGTGGTTGGGCTCATCGCTCGCATTGGCAACGCCCCGTTGGGGATGGCCCAGGTGCAGGAGATGCGCAACGCCGTTTTGCGTTTTCGCAAGAGCAAAAAACCGGCTATTGCCTACTCCGAAAGCTTTGGCGAGTTCGGTCCCGGCAACGGCGCCTACTATCTGGCCACGGCTTTTGATGCCATTTACCTTCAGCCCAGTGGTGATGTGGGTTTAACGGGCCTGATCTCGCAAACATTCTTTCTGCGCGGTCTTGTCGACCGCCTGGGCCTGCCGCCCAGGATGGGTCATCGGCAGGAATACAAGACCGCCATGAACGTAATCACCGAACGCAAGTATACCAAGTCCCACCGCGAGGCCAACGAAGCCGTGATTCAATCGGTCTTCGGTCAAATGATCAAAGGCATTTCGGAATCCAGAAAGATTCCGCTGTCAACGATGAGAGATCTTGTTGATCGCGGACCGTTCGGCGCAAAAGACGCTCTGCGCGAACACCTTGTGGACGGGCTGGCTTATCGCGACGAGGTGTATGCGCGTTTTCGGGCCAAGATCGGATCGAAGGCCCTGCCCATGGCTCTGGCCCAGTATGCCCGGCGTGCCGGAAG
>CAYVZU010000005.1:64002-70669 GCA_964455935.1 uncultured Fibrobacterota bacterium | reverse complement strand
GACGGCTATTATTGGGACCACGATGATCCATATGACAAGGTCAAACGGGCGCACTGGGAAAAGTGGATGAAGATCTACAACGAAAAGCAATTGTCAAAAGGCGAATATCTCGACCTTTATGACATTGTTTTCGATTCGCCCGAATGCCACTGCATTCGAAAAGACGGCAAGATGTACTACGGGTTCTTCGCGAAGGACTTCAAGGGTGTCCTTGAGCTGCGCGGCCTGAAGAACAAGGAATACACGATCTACGACTATGCCAATAAAAAGCACCTGGGAATCGTGAAGGGTCCCGGTGCAACGCTCAATGCGCGGTTCGAAAAGTACCTGCTGATTGAAGTGGCGATCGTCGGGCGCAAATCCTCCGCCGAAGGCACACGCCGCAAGCCGCCAAAACCGGCAGGAAAAAGCCTTGTGGCCCGGGGGAAAAAGCAAACCCGAAAACCGCGGCGCAAGTAAGGATGTGATTCGGGGCTCTGTCGTTTCCTGTTGGCGCAGCGCCAGTGATATAGTAGTTGTCAAAATAGAAGGCCGTAATGGGGTAGGCCCGTTGACGAAGTGAGGACACGGCAGCCCGCAATGAATGTGCAGGTTGCGCGTCGCAAGTGCTTGTATGGTTGAGAGCCTTTTGCCCGAATTCAAGATGCACCTGTCTTAAGGGGTTCCGCAGCGAGGAAATGGGCCTACCCCATTACGGCAAGGATTAATGGCAACTACCATAGCATGAAAAAAAGGGGCCTTTGCAGGCCCCTTTTGTGCGGTCGGGACGAGAAGTGCTATTTCTTCTTGTCCTCCTCGACCACCTCGTAATCGGCCTCCACCGGGCCCTGTCCTTCCTCGGGACCCGGTCCTGCCTCAGGCTGCGGACCTTGCGGCTGCCCCTGTGGGCCAGCCTGGCCGGCGCGCTGATAAATTTTCTCTGACATTCGATTGGCCGCCTCTTTGAGCCTTTCTGCGGCGGCGCGAATCGCCGCAATGTCATCTCCTTTCACCTTTTCCCTGACCTCGTGGATGGCCGTCTGAACGGCGTCCCGCTGGCTTTCGTCAATCTTTCCAGCAAGCTCCTTCAAGGACTTTTCACTCACATAGGCCAGGTGGTCCGCCTCATTTCGTGCTTCGGCCAATTCGCGCAGCCGGTGGTCCTCGGCCGCATTGGCCTGCGCTTCCTGGGTCATTTTTTTAATGTCGCTTTCACTCAGCCCGCTCGACGACTGCACCTTGATCTGCTGTTCCTTTCCCGTGCCCATGTCCTTGGCCTTCACATTGAGAATGCCGTTAGCGTCGATGTCGAATGTCACCTCGATCTGCGGGATTCCGCGGGGCGCCGGCGGAATTCCCGGCAGGTCCAGCCGGCCCAGGAGCCGGTTGTATTTTGCCATCTCACGTTCGCCCTGGAAGACCATCACCGATACTGCTGTCTGGTTGTCCTCGGCGGTCGAGAACACCTGGCTTTTCTGTACCGGGATGGTGGTGTTGCGCTCGACCAGCTTTGTGAAGACGCCACCCAGCGTTTCGATTCCCAAAGACAGGGGTGTCACATCCAGCAGCAGCACATCCTTGACCGCCTCGTCGCCGCTAAGCACCGCAGCTTGAATGGCGGCGCCCACGGCAACAACCTCGTCAGGATTGACGCTTTTGTTGGGCGGCTTGCCGAAGAACTGCTCCACGGCGGCCTGGACTGCCGGTATCCGGGTGGAGCCGCCCACCAAAACGACCTCATCGATCTGATTCGGTTCGAATTTGGCGTCGGCCAGCGCTTTGCGGCAAGGCTCAAGCGAACGGTCGATGAAGGGCTGGATCATGGCCTCAAACCGGGCGCGCGTCAACAGTACATCCATGTGCTTGGGTCCGTATGCATCGGCCGAAATAAACGGCAGATTAGCGGAGGTTTGAAGCGTGCTCGAAAGTTCGATTTTGGCTTTTTCCGCGGCTTCCTTGAGACGCTGGAGCGCCATGCGGTCCTTGGACAGATCGATTCCGTTCGTTTTCTTGAATTCGTCGACCAGGAATTCAACCAGCATTTGATCGATGTCGTCGCCGCCCAAGTGGGTGTCGCCGTTGGTGGACTTCACCTCGAAAACACCCTCACCGATCTCAAGGATCGAGATATCAAATGTGCCGCCGCCAAAGTCGTAGACGGCAATGCGCTCGTTCTTTTTCTTGTCCAATCCGTAGGCCAGAGCCGATGCCGTCGGCTCGTTAATAATCCTCTTCACGTTAAGACCGGCGATCCGGCCTGCGTCTTTGGTGGCCTGGCGCTGAGCGTCGTTGAAATAGGCCGGAACCGTAATCACGGCGTCCTTCACCTCGTGGCCAAGATAAGCTTCGGCGGTTTTTTTGAGATCCTGAAGGATCATGGCCGATATTTCGGGCGGTGTGTAGTCCCTGTCGGCCAGTCTAATTTTTACGGGATCGTTCCCCGAGCCCATGAATTTATAGGGAACCCGCTTCTCCTCTTCCTGGACCTCGTTATGCCGTCTGCCCATGAAACGTTTGATGGAATAGACGGTGTTTTCGGGGTTCAGGATTGCCTGGCGGCGGGCCGCGGAGCCCACAATGCGCTCGCCGGTTTTTGAAAATCCCACCACCGAGGGTGTAGTCCGCTCTCCGTTTGCATTCGGAATTACAACCGGCTTGCCGCCCTCCATTACCGCGACCGCGGAAAAGGTTGTTCCCAAATCAATTCCAATCGTTTTTGCCATTTTCCCCTCCCGGATGAGATCATTTCAATCTTGTCGGGCTTAAGTAGCGCAACCAGTATGCCAGACCGTCTTTTGCGATAATCAGGCTGGATTCAACCCGCCATGCCCGTTTCGTTCAGAATGAAACAGCTCCCGTGTTTCACGGTGAAACAGACACAAGGGGCTCCCCGGTTTGCCGTCCGTAAAATCGCAATTCCCGCCCTGGCATGTGTCTTGCATTGTTAAGCACGCAAACAAAAAGGAGGTGAACCTATGCTGAAATCGCTGATCCCTTTCCGCAGGGCACGGCGAGCGATGTCCTCGCCTTTCGAGGATTGGCTCGATGACTTGCGTGAGCCGTTCTCCAGCGCCCTGGAGCCGTTTCGGGAAAAGGGCGCCGGACTGGCGGCGGTGGATGTGTTCGAGGACGAAAATCGGGTTATGGTAAGGGCGGAGGTTCCCGGTCTTTCGCAAAAGGACCTGGAACTCGTTTACCAGGATGGTTCGCTTGTGATCCGTGGAAACAAGAAGGAAGAGCAGGAGCGCAAGGAAGCCGATATCCACTTCCGCGAGATTCGCTACGGCTCGTTCGAGCGCACGATTCCTCTGCGGGCCGGTCTCGACTGGGGCAAGGCAAAGGCTGTCTGCAAAAACGGCGTGCTCGATGTCGCGATCCCCAAAGCGGAAAAAGAAAAAGACAAGAGGAAAATTGAGGTGAAGATCGGATAACTAAAGGAGGCACTATGCTGTGGAGATTCGATCCCATTGCCGAACTGGACCGCATGCGGACGTCCATGGACGACCTGATGGAGCAATTTGGGTTTTCCAACGACGGCTACTCGTTTCCGCTGCTCAATGTTTATGACAGAAAGGATGATATTGTGGTTACCGCGGAGCTGCCCGGGCTATCGAAGGACGATGTGAGCGTGCATGTGTCGGGCAACATTCTCACAATTACCGGCAAACGAAATCCGGCCCTTGGTCAGAACGTAAGCTACGTTCGAAGAGAGCGCTCCGTCGGGGAGTTCGAAAAGAACGTGCGGGTCCCGTCGCGGGTTATGCCCGATAAAATCGCTGCCGGATTCAAGAATGGGGTTTTAACCATCACCATGCCCAAAGCCGAAGAATTCAAACCCAAGGTCATTCAAGTCGAAGCGAAATAAGGAGGAGATTATGGCTACGGAACTTGAGAAGAGAGAAAAAAGGGAAGTCGAGGCATCGACGGCCGAACAGCTTGTCTCAGCGGCCAACGCCTACAGCCCGGATGTGGATATCGCGGATTCCGAAGAGGCCATGCTCTTTGCCGTGGACCTTCCCGGCGTGGAAAAGGGAGATGTGAAAATCGAGGTCGACGAAAACAATATCCTGACAATCCGCGCCCGGAACAGCTTCAAAGAGCCCGAGGGAACCGCTGTGCGTCAGTATCGGATAGGCGATTACTTTCGCGCCTTTTCGATTGGCGAGGAATTCGACAAGACCAAGATCAGCGGTAAACTGGAAAATGGAGTCCTTCTCGTCACGATACCGCGGCGGGAGGAGGCAAAGCCCAAACGAATTGAGATCAGTGCCTGATCCGGCCTGAAAACCGTGTTGACAAAGGCGCGCCTTCGGGCGCGCTTTTGCTTCCAAAGCGGTATGCCAATCCCAGCCCCCGGCTCGTTCCCCTCCGGATGGGGATGAGTTCAATCTGTTGAAGGCTTGTCTCTTGCAGCCGGGAGTTTGTCAAGCGCCGAAACGATCGTCCCACCGTGGAGCCGATGGCATAGTTCATCAGAGCTGCCGCGACTCCGTCGGACAGCCAGTGCATGTGTCCGCCGCCAACCGCTGCCACGCCCACCATTGTGTAGGCAGTCCAGAGATATCCGGTTATAGTGATCCAGCGTTTCTCGGGATAGTAATGGGCCAGGCATGATGCCGTGGCCATAGTGGCCGCCGTATGGCCCGAAGGCCATCCCCAGAAAATGCCTCCCCGCATAAAACCGAACCGAAAGGTGCGGCTCTGCTGATCCATATCGGGTTCGTAAGGATTGGGGTACGGTCTGCCGGTAATGGACTTTAAAGTGCTTGTGTAGAGCCAGGACATGCTGTTGGCTTGCATCAGCGCGCAACCGGCGCCGTATAGCGGCAGGTCTTTTCTTACCCGTCCCCGAAGGTAGGCAAAGGCCGACAGTCCCACCGGGCCGACCATTCCGGTAATGGCGACGGGCATGAAGGCCGCGGAAACATCCGGGTGGCGATTGAAATACCGCTCGGCGTCATAGTCCGCGCCTGATTCCATGATCGCATACGTGGCGCCCGCGGCCGAGACATGAAGCAGGGAATTCCACCCGGTGAAGCTTCGGTAAAGATTCGCCCCGGCATTGCTCCAGGGTTTGATTCCGCTCCAAAGAGAATCGGAAACCAAAGAGGCCGATTGCCCGGCCTGGGCCGACAGCAGAAGCAGCAGGACGATTCCGGACATCGTTGGGGCGAGGCGCATGCCGGGAAAATAATATAGGACACGGTTGGAGCGAAGGCCAAAGCGCGCGGAACGGATCGCAGGGAAGTTGCTTTGCGAGGGGCCTTATTTCTCGATCACAAAAACGCAGATCTCGGCGAACAGGTTGGGCAGGATGCGTACCACCGAGCCCTTCCCGCCGCGCGGGACAAGGTTCACTTCACGGAGAATATGAATGCCGCTCTTTTCGCAGAAGTCTCTGAAGTCCTGCCGGGTCAGCACCCGGATATTGGGCGTGTTATACCAATGAAAGGGCAGGGAGCGGGTCCGCGGCGCGCGACCTCCAAGCAGTAGCTGCAGGCGGATGCGCCAGTTGCCGAAATTGGGAAATCCCACAATCCCATGACGGCCCACGCGCAGCATTTCCCGGATCACCAGGTCGGGTTTGTGCACGGCCTGCAATGTCTGGTTCAGAATGACATAGTCGAAGGAGTTGTCGCCGAAGTCCTCCAGCCCTCTGTCGATGTCGACCTGGCAAACGTCCAGGCCGCGGGCCACGCATTCGAGAATGCCTTCATGAGAAATCTCGACCGCGCTTGCCTGGACCTTCTTCTCGGCAATCAATCGGGCCAGTAGTTCGCCATCTCCGCAACCCAGATCGAGCACGCTGCAATTGGGCGGAACAAGATCGAAGATCAGGCTTGTATCCACGCGGGTGTGCGGCACAAAGGATGATCGTCTGGCGGTTGTCATTTGCGCCCCGCCTCGCGCAGCGATTCCTGGTATACATTGTCCAGAAAATTTCGGATCAGGAACGCCATGCTCTCGTTCTCCAGCAGAAACGCGTCGTGTCCGTAGGGCGACTCGATATTGCAGTATGTCACCGGTATTGCATTGGCGCGCAGGGCTTTCACAATGGCCATGGACTGGTGCGGCGGAAACAGCCAATCGGAACTAAATGAAAGGACCAGAAATTTCGTCCGGATTTCGCGAAATGCCTCCTGGAGGGGCTTGCCTTCGGGCGCCAGATCGAAGTAGTCTATGGCGCGCGTGATGTAGAGATAGCTGTTGGCGTCAAACCGTTCCACGAACTGGCTGCCTTTGTACTTCAGGTAACTTTCAACCTGAAATTCCGTTACGAAATCGTAGCTGTAGCCGTCTTTGTCCTGCAATCGGCGGCCGAATTTGCTATCGAACGTGGTCTCGCTCAGATACGTAATGTGGCCCAGCATCCGGGCGATCGCAAGACCTTTCTCCGGCACGGCTTTGCCATAGTAGTCGCCGTTGCTCCAGTTTGGGTCCGACAGGATGGCCTGGCGGCCCACCTCGTCCAAGGCAATGCTCTGGGCCGAAAGCCGGGCCGCGGTGGCAATGGGAATGGCCGAGCGCACCACTCTGGGATACGAAACCGCCCACTGCAGCGCTTGCATCCCGCCCATAGATCCGCCCGCAATGGAAAGGACATCCTCGACACCCAGATGCTCCAGCAACAGCTTCTGCGCCAGAACCATGTCGCGAATGGTAACCATGGGGAACGAGAGCCCGAAAG
>CAYVZU010000005.1:38611-63992 GCA_964455935.1 uncultured Fibrobacterota bacterium | reverse complement strand
AGGCCTGCCGGTCTCGGGATTGGTCGAGGCCGGCCCGGTCGATCCCTGGCACCCGCCAATTACATTGGAGCAGACGATGTAGTATTTGTTCGTGTCAAATGCCTTGCCGGGACCGATCATGGTTTCCCACCAGCCGGGCTTCTCGTCCGGCGCTCCGGTGTGGTAGCCGGCGCAATGGGCATCGCCGGAAAGGGCATGCACGATCAGGATGGTGTTTTTGCGATGGGCATCCGGTTGGCCGTAGGTTTCATACGCCAGGGTAATGGGGCCAAGCCGTCCTCCGGATTCGAGGGCGAGTTGATGGGGGGGCTCGGCAAAGGTGAAGAATTTGGTTTCGACGAGACCGACGCTGTCCCTGTAGTCGGGCATGCCTTAAATATAACAAATGCCGTGAAGCCCGAAGCGGACAATGCGCATCGGTCTGGATTTCCTTTTTGGAATACATTTAATTCCCAAGTAAGGATGAGCCTGCAAGCACCGCTTTCCATTCTTTCCCGCTGCTACGGAGCGGCTATTGGCGCGCGCAACGCCTTTTGGGACCGCGCCTGGCTACGTCCCCATGCGTTGCCGGTCCCCGTAATTTCCGTGGGCAACCTCAGCCTGGGCGGAACGGGAAAAACCCCTGCCGTGGCCCAGATTTGTTCGCTGCTGCGGCTTCGCAATCACCGCCCCGGTATTCTCAGCCGGGGCTATGGCCGCAAATCCCGCAAAGACGTAATTCTTACCGGCCGCGAAAGGGCGGTTTCCTGGACCGAAATTGGAGACGAACCGGCCATGCTTTTCCGCAGGCTGCGCTGCCCCATGGGCATTGGCGCCGACCGGGTGGCTACGGCCAGCCAAGTCCTTTCGTGTACGGCAGCCGACTGTCTGGTCCTCGATGATGGTTTTCAGCACCGAAGCCTTGGACGGACGCTGGATCTGGTGGTCATCGATGCGGATAGGCCTCCCTGGAAAGATCGGCTTCTACCGGCCGGGCTTCTGCGCGAGCCGCTGTCGTCGCTTGGCCGCGCTTCGGGTTTTCTGGTCAAAGGAGAGGATTCCAACTCCCGGCTGGAGGCCGTCGAACAGCTCAAGCGGCACTTCCCGGGCCGTCCTGTTTTTACGTCGGAGCTTCGAACGTCCGGCGTGCGCCAATTGGGGACCGACAAACTCCAGCCTGTTTCCTTTCTGGCCGACCGCAGACTTGCCGCATTCGCCGCGATCGCCCATCCCGCGCGTTTTGAACGCCTACTGCTGCGGGAAGGCTGTCGGCTTGCGGCGCGGCGCTGGTTTCGCGATCATCATGTTTTTTCCACGGGGCAACTGGGGGCGCTTGTTCGCGATTTCGAGAGGGAGGGCGCCCAAATCGCCCTGACCACGGAAAAGGACGCGGCCCGGCTGGACGGATTGCCGATGACCGGAATGCCGGTTTACGTCCTGGACGTTGAAATGGTTATTTTCCAGAGAGACGAATTCGCGGAGTGGTTATGCCAGGCATGGAAACATTAAGCGAGTATTACCAGCTCTCACGCGATGATCTGGCTGCGCGAATCCGCAAGGCTCGCCAGGAAAAAGACGCGCTGCTTCTCGTGCACAATTACCAGCGGCTGGAAATCCAGAAATTGGGCGACCGGGTTGGCGACTCGCTTCAGCTTGCCAGGGAAGCTGCCAGGACGCGAAACCCGCTGATTGTTTTCTGCGGCGTTCATTTCATGGCTGAGAGCGCAAAGATCCTCAATCCGCAGAAGAAGGTCATCCTGCCGGACCGCAATGCCGGCTGCCCCATGGCCAACATGATTACAGCCGAGAAGCTGCGCGAATTCCGGGCCCGGCACCCGGATGCCGCCGTGGTCTGCTATGTCAATTCGTCGGCCGAAGTGAAAGCCGAGAGCGAGATCTGCTGTACATCGTCAAACGCCGTGGTGGTGATTCGTTCGTTGGGGAACCGCAGGATTCTGTTTGTACCGGACCGCAACCTGGCCCGCTACGTGCAAAAAATGACCGGCGCCGACATAATCCCGTGGGACGGCTACTGCATCGTGCATGACCGCATGCGCCGTGCAAACGTCGTGACCGCCCGGCAGGCCCATCCCAACGCTCTGCTTGTGGTGCATCCGGAGTGCCCGCCGGAGGTGTTTGAGGCCGCGGACGCGGTGGAATCCACTGCGGGAATGATTCGGTTTTGCGGTGAATCAAAGGCGCGTGAGTTCATCATCGGTACAGAGCTTGGTCTCATCGAGCAACTGCGTGACCGGTATCCCGAAAAAACGTTTCACCCGCTGGACTCGCAGGCGGTCTGTTCGAATATGAAATTGACGGACCTGGCCAAACTGGCCTGGGCCCTTGATCATGAGGAATGGGAAATCACGGTGCCCGAACGGGTTCGGGAAAAAGCAGTTCAAGCCCTGGAAAGGATGGTGAGTCTATGAAGTCATTCTGCTTGGCAGGCCTAATGTCCATACTGGTTATGTTGGCGGCGGCGCCGGTTCCGGCGCTGAGCGCGGAGCAGGCGGTCATTACAAGTCCGTTTACGAAAATCTACAGTGCCCTGGACCCGGACTCGTCGATTATTCGCATGGCCTCGAAAAACGAGCGGTTCGAACTCGATCACGCGGGCCAGAAGTGGTTCCGCGTCCGGCTTGAGGATGGCCGGGTCGGGTTTATTCCGGCGCGGGATGCCAAGGTTGAAAACGTACGCGCCTCGTCAAGCGTGCGCGGGATTCTGGCATTTCTGGCCATTGTTGTCGTCGCGGTTTCCGCGTTTTTCGGCTTGCGCGGCCGGCAAAGGCGGCAGGCAGAGGTTTAGCCTTTGCGCATCCTGGGCATTGATTACGGGCGGAGGCGGATTGGCATCGCCGTCAGCGATGAGACCCAAACATTGGCCCGGGGAATCGAGACCCTGGATCGAGAAAGAACCCCCGATCCGGTAAGCCGCATCCGCGCCCTTTCCCTCGAGTTGGGCGTGGAACGCATTGTGGTAGGCCACCCGCAACGCCACGGCGGGGAAGCCGGTGAACTGGCGCCCGAAATTGAAGCGTTTGCCGCGGCCCTGCGGGCGCGACTGGACATGGAGGTCGAGTTGACCGACGAAGCGTACAGTTCCGATTCGGCCCACAAATCACTGGCTCAACGAGGCCTCAAACGCAAAAAGCACCGGCCCCACGTGGACCGAATCGCCGCCTGTCTCATTCTTCAATCCTACCTTGATTCGAGGCATCCATGACCATGCGCCGCCTGTTGATAGCGGCCTGCGCGCTTGTTCCCCTGCTGTTTGGGTTTCTCTGTCCCGACACGGAGACGAATGGGCCGCCTTTGCGGCCCGTCATCGATTCCGTTGTCGCAGGAATCAATTCGGTGGGAGAACCCGGGTTCTGGATCTACTTTCATCCGGATCCCGGGGACGACGGCCAGGACTTGCGCGGTTTCGAACTGTTTCGCAGGACCAGCGGGGATTCCATTCGCCGGTTTCAGCGACTTTTCAGGGAAATCCCTCCGCATCTGCGCCGCGTTTTTGACGGTGAGGTTCGCTTTGAAGATACGATCGTCACCTACGAGTACCGGATTCTTGCTTATGACTCGGCCATTCCGGCCGGCCGGAGTGACACATCCAATATTGACAGCCTGCGGTCCTGCCGGGCTCCGAGGCTGATCTCCCCATTCAACGATGTAACAGTATCGGCCGCAGCGGAAAGCTTCCGATGGACCATTGACTATCTACACAGCGGGTTTAACCAGTTCATGGGAATTGCCAACGCTGATACCGTCCTCTGGAGCGCTCAGATCTGTAATCCATCGTGCATTATCATGATGAATACGTATGATACAGCCTCTTTTGTGGCGACCCCAACCACGCCGGGCACTTCGGTTCCCATTCTGCGCCCAGGCCTCTACTATTGGTGGATCCGGGTTATTTGGGGGGGGGGCGGCCGGGGAGGCGAACCGGCTCAGTCCGTAGGGGCAACCCGGTTTCGCGTGGAGTAGGGAAGGGCCATGCTGCCTATAACAAAACAAGGCTTGCGCTGGAGGATGTCTCCGGTTCTTCGCTGCGCGGGATTCGTGCTTCTATTGCTCCATGGGGCATCCTGGAGCGAGATCACCATCATGGGCTCAAGTCCTTCCGGAGCGCAGATCGCTTTCACCCTTTTGGAGCCGGATGGCGAGCTGTCCTTTTCCGGATGCGGAAAGGACCCGGAAACGGGCGAGATCTTCCATGCCGCCGTATTGGGAATTCCGGCCCTGGCCTCCCCAACGGTGTCGCTCCTGTCGGTCGATTGGTCCGAAACCGGAGTCAAAGCCCCCCGCGATCTGCCCAACGGCGGCCAATGCCGGATTGGCGAGACCGGCTGGGTGCGCAGCCAGCGGATTGCCTCTGTTTTTTTCTATCCATACCGGTTGCAGAACGGACAACTGCTGTTCGCGCGGCGTGCAATTCTTTCCGTCCAGTGGGGGATGGCCGCCGCCAAGGTCGCCGTCGTGTCCGGAACGGACGCGGGGGTGTTTGAAAACCAATTTGCCGGATTGCTGACCAACTATGAACAGGCCAAAGCGTTTCGCTCCCGGCCGGAAATACCCAAGACAGCGGCAACCGGGCCTGCCGCCGGCACGATCAGGGCCAAGATCCAGGTCGCTCGAGAAGGCATGGTTCGCGTGTCGTACCGAGAGCTGGAGGCCGCAGGGATTCGGCCCGCGGCGGTAAACCCGAACACATTCCGGCTGCATTGCCGTGGTCGCGAGATTCCCATCTGGGTGGAGGGTGCTGCCGACGGCCGGTTCGATCCGGAAGATGGAATCGTATTCTTCGGTACTCCGGCCCGGGGTGCGCAATCCTATTTCTCCCAGTTTACGTTTTCGAACACGTATTGGCTCACGTGGGGTGGCGCAATGGGGTTGCGCTATGCGACCCAGTCCGCGGTTCCACTTAGCGATCCCGGTCTGCAGCTATACCAGGATAAGTCCGTTCCGCTGGCACCTCCCTTCCTCGACACTCTCCATGTCGAATATGACAATGAAGTCCGGTTCATCGGCAGTACCGCCCAGTTCGACACCACGCTGCTGGACACCGGTCAGGCGGAGTCGGACCTTTGGATCTGGGGTATTGCCGGACGAAAGGATCAGACGACCTTTACATTCACGGCGCCGTCACCCCTCGCGAATCCGCAAAGGGGTCTTCACATGGCGCGTTTTCGGGCCGGGCTGGCAGGCCTTTCCACGGGGCGCCATACCCTTCGTTTTCTTCTGGCACAGCAGGAATTGACATCCGCCACCGGTTCCATTCTTGCTTGGGACGGCCAAGAGTCCGCGATCTTTGAAAGCGCCGCCTTCCCCAACAGCGAAATTCCCGCCGGGGAGATTGAGTTGAGCCTGCAAAAGGCCGGCAGTGCCGATATTGACTTGACAGCCCTGAATTGGGTGGAGCTTATCTACTGGCGTCAGCGGACCGCCGAGGGAAACGTGTGCCGCTTCAAGAGCGGCTCCGATACGACACTTGGCTTTCGCCAGTTTCGTGTTGACGGTTTTTCGAGCGGTGACCTGACCCTTTGGGACCTGGCCGGCCGAAAGCTGGAGGGCTTTTATGTCCAGCCCGCAACCGACAGCGGGTATAGCTTGATTTTCGACGACAGCCTGGACCGGCACCGGGAATACATTGCGATTGCCCGCAATAACTATCTGGCCGTCGATCGAATCACGCTTGATACGGCGGGGGCGCTGCGGTCGGGCCAGAATTCCGCGGATCTCATTCTGCTTACGCATGGGTCTTTCATCGACTCACTGTGGCCCCTGGTGGAACTCCGTCAACGTCAAGGGCTCCGGGTGAAAGTTGTGGATGTTGAAAAAGTGTATAACGAATTCAACGATGGCATTCCAGATCCCGAAGCCATCCGGGGTTTTCTGCGGTTTGCGGTTGCCCAGTGGTCCCGGCCCGGCCCCTCGGTCCTGCTGATCATTGGCGATACCACGCACGATTATGATAAGAACTCCGGCGGCCGCAACTTCGTACCCACATGCTTATCCTCGGTGCCGCGCTGGGGTCCGGCCGCCAACGATGACGGGTTTGCCACCGTCTGCGGGGACGATGTGTACCCGGACCTGATTGTGGGCAGGCTGCCGGTGAATGATCCCGCGCAATTGCGGGCCGTTCTGGATAAGATCGTCGTGAATGAAACGCGTCCTCCCCGGCGCCGCTGGCGCGATGAAGTGCTCCTTATCGGCGGCTTCGAACAGCACTTTACCCGGCTCAACGAGCAGATCAACGAAGAGATCGTGGACGGAAGCTTTCATACGGGCCGCGTCGATACCGACCCGCTTTCGCCGTATTACTACACCAATGAATCACACAGCCGGCTGGCCGCCGCGCTCGATGCGGGGGCGGCTGTGGTGTCGTTTGCCGGCCATGGCGGCGGCGCTGTGTGGAGTGACGCCGAGATCTTCACAATTTCCGATATTGCGTCCATGCGCAACGCCGACCGGCTGCCGTTCATTTTCAGTTTCACATGCCTGACGGGTTTTTTCGAGAGCGCGTTTTATCCATCGTTGGGCGAGGAACTGCTCCGTGCTCCGGGGCGGGGAGCGCTTTCGTTCTATGGAGCGGCCGGTTATGTAAATCTCCAGGCCGATGAGAAGCTTGCTTTGGAGACGATGACCCAGGCGATCCACAACAAGCCCGCTCGCCTGGGCGAGATCACGTTTAACGCGGAGCTCGGACTCCTGTCAAAATACGGGTCTCGCATGGCGGTCATTACCAAGCAGTACAATCTGCTGGGCGACCCACTCACGTCCATGAACTGGACACCGGCCGATCTGGAACTGTCCAGCCCCCTGCGCCATTTGACTCAGGAGGAAACCCTCCGGGTGAACGGCCGGGTGCCGAGCTTCTCAAGAGGGCACGTTCGCCTGGGACTCTATGAAGGCGATGAACTGCTCCAATCTAAAACGTTCGAGCTGCAAGGCGATTCATTCAGGGCCGATTTTGTGTTGAAGCCCGAGGCCCTGATCGCCAATGGCCGGGTACGGGCCTACGCTTGGAACGAAACCGCGGACGCCAAAGGGGTCCTTACTTTTTCCAAGAACTTATTTCGAATCGGCCGGATCTCCACCGTTCCATCCGAGCCGGCGTGGTTTCAGAGCCTGCGGATCGCGGCCAGCACATTCGAGCATCCGTCCGATTCGGTTGTGGCCATGACTCTCTTGGTTGGGACGGGCGGGGACGGGATCCACACGACCTATCGCGAAATCGCCATGAGCCGCCTTGCGGACACTCTTTTCCAAAGCGACTCGTTCTCCGTGGCCCGGCCCGGCGATTCGCAGGACCCCATTGTCTGGATCCGGTTTCGCATTGTGAGCCAGGACTCGCAAGTATTTGCGAGTCGCGCGCGAAGCTTGCCCATGACCCGCCTGCCCGATCTGGCCTTTGCGCCGGTGCGGCCGATCGATCTTGCGGGTACTGACAGCCTGGCGGTCGCCCTTCGCGTGGTCAACCAGGGTCTGGCCACGGTGCCTGCTTCCCCTGTTCGTCTTCTGATGGATGGCAATCCGGGGCTGGTCTTCCAGGATACTCTCGACAGCCTTCAACCGGGCGGTGTGGATTCGCTGCTCTTCCCTATTCCAAATCAGCAGGGGAGCTTTTCATTCTGGGCCTGGCTCAATCCGGATTCAACCCTCCACGAGACTGACCTGAGCAACAACTGGCTGGGCCGAGGCTTCGAAATCAACCGCGGAGAACTCCGAAACTCGACCGATACGCTCTACAGCATCGACCGAAACGCGGCGATAACTCCGGGAGACGATGGAGGCGGCCCGGTTCTAGCCTCGCTTGTTTCGACCGACACAGCCGGCCGGACCCCGGCCTCCGCTCAGGGCATGCGGTTCCCGACCCTTCGCTCCGGCGGCGGCCCGGCTTACAAGGCGGAAGTCTGGGGCAATGGCGCTCATGAACTAAGCCTGGTGTTCCTGCTCGACTCCGGGCGCCTTCCCGGAGATTCTCTGCGGGAGAATTTGGGTGTTTTCAGGTGGTCCGAACCGATCCAGCGCTGGATCTGGCAGGGGGGAAGCCTGGACAACGGTCATCTTGTCCTGAAGACGACAACCTTCTCCGAATTCTGCGCCGGGCAGCGGATTGATGTTGCCGGCCCCCGCATCGAGGTCTCCTGCCACGGCCAACCGATTCTTTTCACCGACTATATCCCGATCGGATATCCGATCGACTTCCAGATTACCGACGATGCCGGTGTGGATAGCTCCACTCTCGAGGTCCGGGCCAACAATTCGACACCCGACAGCACGCGTTTGTCCTTCGGCTATCCCGGTACCAACCCCCTGATTCTCACCGGAAGCTATCTGCCGCTTGCGGGCCGCGGGACCGATTCCTTGTTCATTCGCGCGGCCGATGTCAACGGGAACTACACCGAGCGGCGAATTGCCTTCCAACTCGGCGATCAGCTCGCAATTCGGTTTTTGGCGAACTACCCCAACCCATTCGCGGACAAGACCCAGATCACATTCGTCCTGACCGATGCCTGCCAGGAGGCCACGCTCCAGGTTTTTTCGATCGCCGGGCGGCCCTTGCGTTCCTGGAATCTGATCGACCTGTTTGGCGGCAACCTGATCGGTTATCACGAGGTGGAATGGGATGGAACCGATGCCTCGGGTTTTCACCTGGCCAATGGAACGTATTATGTGAAACTGAAGGTGCGGGGCGCCGGCGGAAAACGGGAAAAGATCGCCACGGCTTTTCGCATCCGCGGGTTTAAGCTCAATTAACCCACAGCAAGGCGTTGAATATCCCCACGGCCACATAGAAGGGACATACTTCTTTGACCAACTTCGGCGATAAAGTCAACTTCATCTGGTCTGTTGCAGACCTGATTCGCGGGCCGTATCGGCCCAACCAATACAAGGATGTAATGCTGCCGATGACGGTTCTGCGGCGACTGGATTGCGTTCTTGAACCGACAAAGGAAAAAGTACTCGCCAAAGCAAAGGAACTCAAAGGCGGGAAGCTCAATGAAGCCGGGGCGGAAAGAATTCTTCTACGCGCGGCCGGACAGACGTTCTACAATACAAGCCGCTTCACATTTGAAACACTCAAAGGTGATCCCAATAACATCGGGACGAACCTGCTTCATTACATCAAGAAGTTCTCGTCCCGCGCCAGAGAGATCATCGACCATTTCAAGTTCGAAGAGCATATCGCCAATCTGGAAAAGCACAACAGGCTATATCTTGTGGTTTCCAAGTTCTGTGAGATCGACCTTCACCCGGACACGGTTTCGAACCTGGAGATGGGGTACATTTTTGAGGAACTTATTCGGCGCTTTAATGAAGCCAGCAATGAAGAAGCCGGTGATCATTTCACGCCACGCGAAGTAATCCGGCTGATGGTGGATCTAATCTTTTCGCCGGATGACGACACCCTCACGAAAAAAGGTGCGATCCGAACCTTATACGATCCAGCCTGCGGTACCGGCGGAATGCTTTCGGTTTCGGAGGAGTATTTGCGCGAACATAATCCGGACGGGGCTTTGGAGGTATTCGGGCAGGACTACAATGATCAGGCGTACGCTGTGTGCGGCTCGGATATGATGATTAAAGGTCAGAACATCGACAATATTCGTTTTGGCAACAGCTTCACAGAGGACCACTTTCCGGGCAAGAAGTTCGACTATATGCTGGCCAACCCGCCCTTTGGTGTGGAATGGAAACCGGAAAAGGATTTTGTCGAGAAGGAATTTCAGGAACGGGGGTTCGATGGAAGATTTGGAGCGGGCCTTCCGCGCATAAACGATGGTTCCTTCTTGTTCCTCCAACACATGATCAGCAAAATGAAACCTTTTGCCGAAGGCGGTACCCGTCTGGCGATCGTATTTAATGGGTCGCCCCTCTTCACTGGCTCCGCAGGTTCCGGCGAGAGCAATATTCGGCAGTGGATTATTGAGAGCGACTGGCTGGAGGCGATTGTGGCGCTGCCGGATCAACTTTTCTACAATACGGGAATAAGTACCTACCTGTGGATCGTGACCAACCGTAAAGAGAAACAGCGCCGGGGCAAGATTCAGCTTATCGATGCGGCAAACCACTTCCAGAAGATGCGGAAGAGCCTTGGCAACAAGCGAAATCAGATTACCCAAGCGCATATTGACGAAATCGTTCGGCTGCATGGGGATTTTAAGGATGGGCCGAACGTGAAGATTTTCGATAATGAGGATTTTGGATTCCGCCGGATCACCGTGGAACGACCCCTGAAACTGAATTTTGCGATTACGGATGAGCGTTTGGAGCGCGTGAAGGTGCTACCCGCGTTCGGGGCGCTGGCCGGGAGCAGAAAGAAAAAGAGCGTCAAAGCCAAAGCTGATGAAGAAGCGGCCGGCCGTGAGGAGCAGGAATCCATACTTGCCGTGCTCTCGACCCTTAAAAACGGCCAAACGCACAAGAACCGAGAAAACTTCCGTTCTTTGCTTAAGCAGGCTTTCAAGAAAGCCGACATCACCGTTCCCACTCCGCTCTTCAAGGGTTTTATGGATGCATTGTCCGAGCGTGATCCGTCTGCTGATGTTTGCCTTGACTCGGAAGGAAATCCGGAGCCGGATCCCGATCTCCGAGATTATGAGAATGTTCCTCTAAAAGAGGCTATTGGGGAATACATGAAGCGCGAGGTTTTGCCCCATGTGCCGGACGCGTGGGTTGACGAGACCAAGACCAAGGTGGGCTATGAGATCAATTTCAACAGGTACTTCTACAAATATGAGCCACCGGAACCGCTGGAAAAAATAGAGGCGGATTTGAGAAGGATTGAGAAGGAAATATCGGATATGCTCACAGGAAGCATTTGAAGATGGCTGCACACACGACCATATTAATGTAAATTCCTTAATGTACCGAGATTACCAGTAGAAACACCAGAGGTGGCATGGGATGTCTCAAGAAAGATTTGATCTCCGTTTGTTCGACACAGACCGGGACGAGAACACCATTGACTCAGAGGTTCTCATTCAAGTCCTCAACGGATTACAAAAAGCAGTACAGCTTATCGCTATGGACAATGAGGGTATTGAAGTTCGAGAACGTGCCAAAGCTTCGGCGGAGATTAAACGGACCTATGTTCTGAAATGTGGAATACCACGCATCGGCAGCTACGCATTGCCATTGCAGCTTGGTGATCCCTCCGGTAGTCTGTTTGCTCCTCAAAAGATTCAAGATGTCGCAGGTAAACTTGAAATCTGCGCAGAATCGATTGCGTCCGGTCTGCAGGAATCTCTAAAAGGGATTTTTCGGAGCACAGAATGCAAGTACAGAGTTGTTGAAGCATTTAAGAGCCTGCTACCTAAGCCCGGTGCACAATGGAAGATCGGGCTATCTCGAACGGTGGCATCACGGCCTTCAAACGAGATTGTTCTTACCGCAGCCACTCAGAAGAATGTGAAGGAATTCCTCGTTCACCGTCAAGATACAACGGTCCCGCAAACCGTTACAGGGTATTTGCATGCAATGGATTTTGCCAAACGTTTGATAAGCATCCAATACCCGGAAACGCAGAAAATTCTTCAGTGCTCTTACGATGAGTCTTTGGAAATTGCGCTGATAGAGAATCGACGAGACCTGGTTCAAGTCACGGGCAAAGTGGTTCTCTTCGAAGATGGCCAAATTAAGGAAATAATCGAAGTAGAGGACATATCGGCTGTGGACCTTTCCGATTTCACCGTAACGGAGGTCCCGTTCAAGAAGGGCAAGCTCAGATTCAAAAAACCGCTTGTTCTCAAGCCGGACCAGAGTGAAAGCTTGCAGTTGCTGTGCCTGCAATCCACCGGCCTTGGCATAGATGTTTCCGCTTCCACCCGGACCGGACTCCTTGACGAGATCGAAGAACAGATAAGGGCACTGTGGATTGAATACGCCAGAGAATCCGATTCGAACCTTACGGAACCCGCAAAGGAACTTAAGAAGCGCCTTTTGGAAGCAATTGAGGAGATACATGAATGACACGCGATAGAAAGGAAATCGAGGCGGCGCTGCTTAAGAAGGGCTTTAGACAGAGAGACAGCGATCATCACTTCTTCGTTTATTACACGCTTGGCGGATTGAAAAGCATTGTCCTGACAAAGACCAGCCATTCGCACAAAGAAATTTCGGATGACCTGCTGGCACAAATGGCAAGACAATGCAAGCTGACAAAGCCTTTGTTCAGCAAGCTTATCGAGTGCCCCCTGGGCCAGCCGGAATATGAGAGTCTGCTTAAACAGCAAGGCGCAGTGTAGTTCTTGTCTCATATGTTACTTTGGCGACCTAAAGTAAAATATGGGATTCTGTGTTTTACTTTAGCGCCCTAATTTATCTACTCGGGTCTGACAAAATGCGAGTCCTTTCAACTTTTGACACCGAAGTTATGCGTAGAAGGGTGGCAGGATGAGGACGAGATCTTACCCTTCGACCAAACCATCCTCGATACCGTGTGTGCCTGTCATTCCTTCGCATTGGATCCAATCTCGCGTTAAGTACCTCGGGTCAATCAAATATGGCTTGGGGGAACCACCCGCCCCCAAAGACGACGGGGTGCCTTTTGTCCGCGCCACTGACATTGATGCGGGTTCAATCTTGACAGAGAAGCTCGTTAGGGTCGATCCTAACGACATACCCTGGGCAAGAGATCCTGTATTAAGGGAAAATGACATTCTCGTTGTCCGGAGCGGAGCCTATACCGGCGATTCGGCCATAGTACCCGCATCAATTGCAGGTAGCATTGCCGGATATGACATGGTTCTTCGCGTCCAAGGTTACGAACCAAAGTTCGTGTCATATTGCCTCCTAAGCAGCTATATACTTAACGACCAGATGATTCTTGAGAGTCTTCGCGCCGCACAGCCGCACCTGAACGCTGAAGAACTTGGCTCAGTTTCAATTATTGTACCACCTCACTCTGAGCAAAACGTTATTGCCGCTTTCCTCGACCGCGAGACCGAAAAGATTGATGCCCTCATTGGCAAGAAGCAGGAACAAATCGCTCTTCTTCAGAAGAAACGGGCCGCGCTCATCAGCCAGGCCGTTACCAAGGGGCTGGATCCGGATGTGAAAATGAAGGACTCGGGGGTGGAATGGTTGGGACAGGTGCCGAAACATTGGCCCCTAAGACGCCTTAAATACCTGGTTCATTTTATAAGTGGGGGCACGCCGCCAACGTCCAATTTGTCTCTTTGGAATGGAGATATACCATGGGTTTCTTCAAAGGACATGAAAACCCATGTCCTTATGGATACCGAAGACCATATTACAGCGGAAGCAATAAGGCAATCTGCAACAAACGTGATACCCGCTGGTTCTGCATTACTAGTAGCAAGGTCTGGCATTCTCAGGCACACGATTCCAGTTGCTGTCTGCACAAGAGAAGTCGCCATTAATCAAGATATTAAGGGTATTATTCCCCTCGGCTCAAACTTCAACTCTGCATACTTTTCCTTCTTCGTTCAAGGCAACCAAAATCAGCTTCTCTGCGCATGGCGTAAGGAAGGTGCCACCGTTGAGAGCCTCGAATTTGATCTCATCGCCAATACGCTGTTTCCTGTTCCACCGCGCACAGAGCAGGATGCCATCACTTCCACACTTCAAGAGAGAACCTCACTAACTTGCATCCTCACTCAGAAAGTGGCAGACTCCATCCAGCGTCTGCAAGATTACCGGACCGCCCTAATTTTCGCTGCCGTAACCGGCAAAATCGATGTCCGCCAGGAGGTGGAAATTGACTGAGTGGGAACTGCGGCAGAATTTCCAGGTTTGTAATGAACAGAAATAAACACCTCAAGTAACAATAAATGCGGGAAGGTGTTACTGTAACATGTTGTCATTGAACGAGTTGCTTTTTGGTAACTTGGGCGACGGCTTGCAGCTATTACCAAATAGATTACCAATAAAAGGGTCGTGACAGAATGCCTGTTGATCATTCCGAGAAAGCCTTTGAAACCGCGATCGAGCAGCACCTGCTGACAATCGGCGGCTACACCAAGGCAGATAAGAGCGCCTTTGACCTTCAAAGATGCATCGATGCAAGCATTCTGATCCCGTTCATCAAGAAGACCCAGCCCGCCCAATGGAAGTACCTGGAAGACCTTCAGAAGGAAAAAGCGGAATCAACGTTCCTCGACGACCTCTGCAAAGCTTTGGATTCCAACAATGAAGGCTGCCTTAAAGTCCTTCGGCACGGTTTTAAGTGCTTTGGCAAGCTGTTTCGGATTGCGTATTTCGCGCCCGCCAGCGGGCTGAACCCTGAGATCAAGGACAACTACAAGGCAAATCGACTTACGGTTACACGGCAGCTCCGTTACAGTCCAAACCATACCAACGAAATTGATCTGGTCATTAGTATCAACGGCATCCCCGGTACTTACTGCGGAGCTCAAGAATCCAATGTCCGGCCAGACCTGGCGACATGCAGTGCACCAATATAAAAATGACCGCGATCCCAAGGACTTAATGTTCCAGTTTCGAAAACGTGCATTGGTTCATTTTGCCGTTGACCCAGACGAAGTTTACATGACCACCCGGCTTGCCGGCCAAAACACGGTCTTCCTCCCATTCAACAAGGGCAATGGAACCGGCGCCGGGAACCCGCCAAATCCGAACAACTACAAAACCGCCTACCTTTGGGAACAGGTGTGGCAAAGCGATGGCCTGTTCGATATCTTCGCTCAGTTTCTCCATCTTCAAGTGAAGGAAAAGAACGTCGACGGCCAAAAGATCAGCAAAGAAACCATGATCTTCCCGCGATACCACCAACTCGATTCCGTGCGGAAAATGATATGCCATGCACGGGAATCCGGTGTGGGGCACAACTACCTTGTTCAGCATTCCGCCGGTTCCGGTAAGAGCAACTCAATCGCCTGGCTTGCCCACAGGTTATCTAGTCTGCACAACAGCAAAGACGAGAAGGTCTTTGACTCGGTTATCGTAATCACCGACCGCCTCGTGCTCGATCAGCAGTTGCAGAACACCATTTACCAATTCGAGCACAAACAGGGTGTGGTACAGAAGATCGATGAAGATTCCACGCAACTTGCCGCTGCCCTTTCCTCCGCAGTACCCATAGTGATAACGACGCTCCAGAAGTTCCCGTTTGTAGCAGAGAAGATCGGGGATCTGCCTGCGCGTAAGTACGCGGTCATTGTCGACGAGGCGCACAGCTCCCAAAGCGGTGAGGGTGCTGCCGAAATGCGCGGCGTGCTTGCGGGAAAAGAAGCCAAAGATAAGGCAGCCCAGCAGGCACAAGAAGAAGGCCTGCCCGACTATGAAGAGGAGATCCTTAAGACGTTGTCCCGGCGCGGGCGGCGGCCCAACATCAGCTTTTTCGCTTTTACAGCCACGCCCAAATACAAGACCTTGGAAATGTTTGGAAGGCTCGGTGAAGACGGCAAACCGGGGCCATTTCACCTGTATAGCATGCGGCAAGCTATTGAAGAGGGATTCATCCTCGACGTGCTCCGGAATTACACAGCCTACAAAACATACTACCGGCTTGTGAAGTCCATTGCCGATGACCCGGACGTCCATAAGAAGAAAGCGGCGAAAGCCCTTGCCCGCTTCATGTCTCTTCATCCGCACAACATTTCACAGAAGACCCAGGTTATGGTTGAGCATTTCCGCACATTTGTGAAACACAAGATCGGCGGCAGGGCCAAGGCCATGGTTGTCACGTCGTCCCGCCTGCACGCAGTCCGTTACAAACTGGCATTCGATAAATATCTTGCCGAAAAAGGATACAGCGATATCAAGACGCTTGTGGCTTTTTCGGGAACGGTTATAGACCACGACAATGCCGACGCGGAATACACGGAACCCGGCATGAACAAGGGGATCAAAGAGCGGGAGTTGCCGGACAAATTCTCGTCGGATGAATACCAGGTTTTGTTGGTAGCCGAAAAATACCAAACCGGTTTCGACCAGCCCCTCCTTCAAACCATGTATGTGGACAAGCGCCTTTCCGGCATCCAAGCCGTGCAAACGCTTTCCCGCCTTAATCGTACGCATCCGCAAAAAGAAGGGACCTTTGTTCTGGACTTCGTCAATGATGCAGAAGAGATCGTAGCTTCATTTAAGCCGTACTACGAGCAGACCGCGGTTGGTGAACGGGTAGAAGCCAGACATCTTTATGAATTGCAGGCCCGTCTGGATGCGGCCCAAGTGTACTACAAGGCAGAGGTGGAAGGCTTTGCCGAAGTATTTTTCAAACCCGTTGCCGTCCAAACGCCCACAGATCATGCCAGAATCAACGCGGCGATTGACCCGGCAGTTGGCCGGTTCAAGGCCATGCCCGAAGATATGCGTGAGGATTACCGGAAAGCGCTTGCCGCGTTTAGGAATCTTTATTCTTTCCTTTCCCAGGTTATTCCGTTCCAAGATGTCGATCTCGAGAAGCTCTATGCCTATGTGCGATTCCTGCTTACTAAGCTTCCTTGCCGCGAAACCGGCCCGTCCTATTCGTTTGAAGACGAGGTCTCGTTGCGTTACTATCGTCTGCAGAGAATCAGTGAAGGCCCTATCTATCTCAAAGCCGGCGAGCAGGTACTTGTGTCCGGCCCGGTTGAAGTGGGTACTGGTGTGGTCCGCGATCAGAAAACCAAGCTGTCAACTCTTATTGAGAACCTGAATGAGCGCTTTGGAACGGAGTTCAAGCTTTCAGACCAACTCTTCTTTGACTCGATCAAAGAAGATGCCGCCGCCGACCCGAATCTGAGACAGGCCGCGCTTGTAAATACCATGGAGAACTTTGGCTATGTATTTCTGAAGGCCTTGGAAGGCATTGTGATCGATAGAATGGAAAGCAACGAGGGCATCACCGCTCGCTATATGAACGATAAAGACTTCAAGAATGCAGTCGGGGAGCACCTGATGCGGGATGTTTACCAGAGGATTCGGGAGAGCGTGGCAAAAGAATAGGCATGCAAGTGCTGGCTTTTAATGGCGAAAACAAATCAAGTGAAAGCAGAAGCCCGCAGATGGATATCATGTTAGTATAACCCCTTCCCATCCAAAGTATGACCTACCCACAAGCCGTTGAATACCTCTACGGTCTCCAGTTCTTCGGGATCAAAATGGGTCTCGATAACATCCGGCGCTTGTGCGCGGAGCTGGGGAACCCGCAGGATGAATTTGACGC
This sequence comes from uncultured Fibrobacterota bacterium, assembly GCA_964455935.1. Taxonomy (GTDB): domain Bacteria; phylum Fibrobacterota; class CAYVZU01; order CAYVZU01; family CAYVZU01; genus CAYVZU01. Next base: position 46,879 of record CAYVZU010000005.1, on the reverse strand, counting down.
GGTCCACGTGGCTGGAACCAACGGAAAGGGATCGACATGCGCCATGATCGAGTCGGTCCTGCGCGCGGCGGGAATTCCGACAGGCCTTTACACCTCGCCGCATCTGGTTGATTTCACGGAACGCATCCAGGTCTGCGGCCGGCTCATTGAACCGGATGCCGTAGCGGAACTCACCGGTAGGCTCCGGCCTCTGGCCGATGAACTCAAGGCCACCTTCTTCGAAGTCACCACGGCCATGGCTTTTGCCCATTTTGCGGTCCGGGGGGTCCGGCTGGCCGTGATCGAAACCGGATTGGGCGGCCGACTTGATGCCACGTCGGTGATCCGCCCCTCCGTATCGGTCATCACCCCGATTTCCCTTGATCATATGGAACATCTGGGCGGGACACTGGCGGAGATCGCGGCGGAAAAAGCGGGTATCCTCAAACCCAATACGCCGGCGGTCTTTGCGGTTCAGGAGAGAGAAGCGCGGCAGGTGCTGTGGGATCGTGCGCGGAAATTCAACTGCCCCGTGTCCGAGGCCGGGGTACGGGTTCCCGTTCACATTCGAGATCAGAACGAAAACGGCCTTGTCCTCGATGTATGGCGCGGCTGCGCGCAGCAGACTCTTGCGCTCTCGCTTCCGGGTCAACACCAGGCCGGCAACGCTGCAATCGCAATGGCCACCTTGGAGGAACTGCACAATCAGGGATTTGGGATCTCGCCGGCCGCGCTAAAGCGGGGACTTGCCGCCGTCCGCTGGCCGGGCCGGTTCCAGGTGCTCCGCAGAATGCCGCGCATTGTTCTTGATGTTGCCCACAATCCCGCGGGCGCGGCAGCACTCGTCGAGACCTGCAAGGCCTGCTTTCCAGGCCGGAAGACGACGTACGTCCTGGGCATCATGGCCGACAAGGACTATCCCGGTTTCCTGCGCGCCGTGGGCTCCTCGGGTGGTCGAATCATTTTATGCCGTCCGAAAATTGCCCGGTCCGCGGACACGGAAGCGCTGGCCCGCGCCGGCGCCGCGTTTGATCCGGAAATTGAGGAAGATGTGGGCGCTGCTCTGGACCGGGCTTTGCGCAGTTCGCCCCACGAAGGCGTGGTTGTGGTATCCGGCTCTTTTCATACCGTGGGCGAGGCCATGGAGCATCTGCGCTTGTCGCCGTTCGCCCCTACCTGACTCCGAGGCAGGCGGTATTTGCTTATATTTTACATCTTGTAGAGGATTGCAGGAGCAACGCATCCGTCCATCACAGATTGCATAACCATGAACACCGCTTCTCCGGAAAAAAACATCCTCGTCTCCTCGCCCGACCCGGCGTTTCGCGCCCTTTTTCGGGACAACGTTCTTCTCCACGGTTTCCGGGTTGTCGAATCGTTCCATGACAACGAAACATTCTCGCTCATCGAAAAGGAGAATTTCGATATTGTTTTTCTGGACCTGGCCTGCTCCGCGAAAACCGAAATTGACCTGGTCAACTTGATCAAATCCCGAGCACCGCATTGCGAAGTCGTGATCCTGGCCTCCATTGACTGCCTGGACGAGGCCACGCTTGCCCTGCGCAACGGCGCGTCGTTCTACCTGCTTAAACCGCTCGATCGGCCGAACCTGAACACGGTTCTCAACAAGCTCGCCCTGAAGCTCGAACGCCACACTCAGTACATGGGACTCGAACGCCATCTGCTGGAGGAGGCCGTCTCGGGAAGCGAGGCCATGCGCAAGATCCTCAAGCTTTGTCTAAAAATCGCGCCCACGTCATCAACCATTCTGATTACCGGCGAAAGCGGGACCGGCAAGGAGTTCTTCGCTCGTATCGTCCACCGCATGTCCGGCCGAACCGATGGACCGTTTATGCCGGTCAACTGCGGGGCGCTTCCCGAACAGCTCTTTGAGAGTGAAATGTTCGGCCATCGTAAAGGGGCCTTTACCGGCGCCGACCGCGACAAAACCGGACTGGCCGAAGAGGCCAATTTGGGCACGCTCTTCCTTGACGAAGTGGGCGAACTCTCTCCCATGGCTCAGGTCAAGCTCCTTCGCTTTCTGCAGGACAAGGCCGTGCGCCGGGTTGGCGAAAACACCTTTCGTATTGTCAATGTGCGCGTGATCGCCGCGACCAACAAAGATCTGCATCGCCTTGTGCAGGAACGCAAGTTTCGCGAAGACCTGTTCTATCGGCTCAACGTGTTCCATCTCGATCTACCGCCCCTGCGCGAGCGCAAAGCCACGATTCCCCATTTGATCAAATTAATGGTGCACAAGAACAATATCGCGCTGGGAAGACAAGTGGAGCGGATCTCGAAAGAAGCGGAAATTCTCCTGGCCCGCTATGAATATCCGGGCAATATCCGCGAACTCGAAAACATTGTGGAGCACGCGATGGCTCTGTCAACTGGCAGCGAAATTAAGGCCGAAGATCTGCCGGAGTTTCTCTACCGCAGCCAGCCCCGGCTGATGCCGCCCGAAGGCGCGTCGGCGGCGGCGCCGGTCAGCGCGACATTGGCGGAGGTCGAGCGTAATCACATTCTTTCAATTCTGGATCAAGCCAGTAGCAATCATTCCGAGGCGGCCAAGAAACTGGGCATCTCCCGGTCTACGCTCTGGCGCAAGCTGAAGGAATACGGGCTGGCCGGCGATTGATTTTCCGGCGCATTCGCATTTCCCCGGGCGACTAGATCCATCCCTCCAAAGCGTCATCGAGATTGTCGAACATGGCGATTGATTTATCTATGTTGGTGAAGGAGAAGAGCTCCCGGACCGGCGGATTGAGGTGCACCAGGCGCAATTCGCTGTTCGAGGTGCTTAGAATGAAGCTGAGGGTCTCAAACGATTCGGCCGAGGACCGATCCATGTAGCGGAGCCCGGCCAGATCAATGACAATTCTGTTTTGCTGCGCCAGCGACAGCAGCGTCTTCTCCAGGAACTTGCGCGAGCCTTGGGGATAACGCATCTCGCCTGCTAAATGAAACACGGCCACTTTGTGCAGCTGCTCAAAGCGAATATCGAGGGAGGTGTCTTCGGCCGTAAACAGATTTTCCTGCACGTGGAAGAGCTTGCCGTCGATCTCTAAATTAAACAGCCGGTCCAGCCCCGTTGTGCGGAATAGCTCCAGTGGCTGGCCTGCAATGTTTTTGATCACAATATCGCCGTGCAGACTGCGTGAGATCTTCAGGATCTGCACCAGGTAGCCCACGCCCGCCGAATCGATCATCCGGGTCTGCGCCGAATCGAAGGTGAAACGGACGATACCCTGGCTCATGATTTTTTTTATCCGGGTCTTCAAATCCTTTCCGGTCACGACATCCATCCGCTCGGGGAGGACAAGGGTCTCCATCTGGTTTTCTTTCAGGTAATCGAGAAGAAAGTCCATGTCCCTTCCTTGGTGGAATGCTAAAATGGCAAATGAGGGCGGCCGATAGCAAACACAATGCGGCCAGCCCCTTGCAGCCTGGCAATGAGCTAACCCGTCCTAATCCCAACGCAGGTCTTTGTACCCGCCAATCGCGTTTAATTATTTTAGTTTCTGTTCGGAATACGTCCATTTCACTGCGAGGAACGAATGCAATTCAGACCTTCGCGCGTCGGAATTTTCAGCGTGGTTGCGCCGGTTATTGAGGAAGACGAAATCCTCAAAGCCGAAGCCCTTAAATCCGAGGTCGTGTCTCTAATCGAGATGGGGCGCACCCATGTGGCCGCGGATCTCACGCACCTGGGCTATGTTTCCAGCGAGATCATCGGGGTTCTCATCTCTCTTCACAAGATCGCGTCCCGTCTCCCCGGCATGTTTGTGGTGATCGTATCGAACGACAACCTGATCGAGATCATGCGCAGAACCGGAGTTACCGAAATTCTGCGGCTTGTGCGCGATCTCAAGGAGCTTCAGGCGGAATCGACCCGCCTTGAGGCCACTCTTAAAAATACGCCATCGGAGCCGCCAAAATCGGAATTTGATCTATTGCGGCAGGAAATGCTTGCCGGTGGCGCTCCTCAGCCCGAATCGACTCGGGCGTCCGAGCCCGCAATTTCGATCGAGGCCGAGACTTTGGTCAATCCGCCTGCGCCGGAACCGCCCCTGGAACTCTCCGTAGAGGTGAAGACGGAGCCCGAAACCGCGCCTGCCGAACCAGCACCGCCCGAACCGTCGTCGCCCGCACCTGCGAAGGTCGAAGATGATTTTACCTTTGATGATGCCACGTTCACCGATGCTCTTGAAGAGGGTTTGCAGAAGGTTCAAACCGAGGAGCCCAAGAAGGAGCTGAAGCCGGAGCCGCCCAAGCCTGAGCCCATCAAGTATCGGCCCCAGTCGGCGAAACCAACTTTTCCATTCCAGGGTATCAAGTCGGCTTCGGCGCCCGATCCCAAGAAACGAACTATCTCGCTAAGGCCGGTGCCCCGGCGCGATCAGGACACGCAACGCAAGCCAAGCTTGGCCGAAAAACTGGCCGCCGATGAAAAAGAGGCCGCTCAGCCTGTTGTCCCTGTTCCGGCCAAACCGGTCGAGAAGCCCAAGGCTGTTGAGCTTGAGATCCGAGAAGATAAGCCGGCGGCTCCATCGGCGCGGGTTTCCAAAAACTGGGATTCTCCTCCGCAGGACAGCTTCACCGGAATCCAGTCTCCGGCCCGGCCTACATCGCAGGTGGTTCTGCAGCCACCCGTGTATCGCAGCGCCCGGAAAACGGAAAAGCCCGCAAGTCGAACGAAGGATGCGCAAGAGGAGCCCCAAAGCAGTACCAAGACGGTAATCATCTCGGTGGCCATCGCGCTGGCCTGCCTTGGGACCGGGCTTGGCACGTATAAGCTGTTGGGTTACTTCAAGAATATCCGCTCCGGAATCAGCGATGTGGTCACAAACGTTGCGAATCAACAATCCTCGCTGGCTCAAGTGGAAAAAATGAAGCAGGAGGAGACTTCGCCGCCGGCCTCCGAGTCGGCGCCCCAGCAACCTGTGGAGGATCTGACAAGCCCTAAACCGGACCCCGAGGCATCGTTGCGCAAGTCCGTTGAGCCGACCCCACCCAAGCCAAGCAAGCCGCGACGTGAGAAAGCCACGCCTGCGCCCGTCAGGGAAAAGCCGCGCCAAACCAGGGCCTCAGAGCCCAAACCGGAACCCAAACAACCACCGCCTTCCGAACCCAGGGAAACCCTTCCAGCGGCTCCGCAGGTTAGCGCCCAACCCGCTTCGGCTTCCGGTACCACGGGAATTCTCTTTATTGCCAGCAATCCGGCCGTTGCCGATATCTATTACAATGGCCAGAAGGTCGGCTCGACCAATGTCACGACCATGGATCTGCCGGTGGGGGAAGTGACGCTTGTGTTCAAAAAGGGCGGTCTTAGCCTGACGAAGAAGTTTCAAATCAAGCCGGGCAAGAACGAATCGCAGTTCATTTACCTTAGCGAAGGGGCCCAGTCCCCGGCACAACCGGCTGCGGCCGGTTCGGCCAGCATGCCAGAACCCGCGAAACCGGAACCCAAACCGGCTCCAGCGCCGGCGCCCAAAGTGGTCGCTCCGGCTCCGCAACCGGCCCCGCCGCCTCCCAGCGCACCGGCGCAGGGCACTACTGGCCAGGGCAAGGTGTTTATTTGCACTATGCCACAGTTGGCCGAAATCATTCAGAACGGCCACAAGATTGGGACGGCCAATGAATCCAATTTAACACTGCCGGTCGGTAAGATTAAGCTGACGTTCAAAAAGGGCAAGCTAACCAAGACGCAGGAAATTACCGTTAGGGAAGGCGAGAACGACCCGATCTATATACAGATGGAATAGGCGGATGCTTGCCGGACAGGGGCGAACGGCAGGCATTCTCCGGAAAACAACGGCATGAAGCAAGAGGCTTCGCGCCCTAGCCTACCGGAGAACGCTTTTCTTATTTTTTGGCAAGTTGGATTTGGGCCAATGCGCCGATTCCCGCCGCGTTGAGGGTCTCGGCAACGGTCTTCTTCGCGTTGACCAATTGGAGAGTCCCGCCCTTTTCCCGCAGCTTTTGCACGAGATCAAGGACAAGGCCAACTCCCACGCTATCGATGTAGTCAACGCCTTCCAGGTCCAACTCCACATCTTGCTGTTGAGCCGCTTCCCGGATCTTTTGTTTGGCCCAGGGAGCCGAAAAGATAAGGTCGCCTTCGAGCTTGATTTGATTAGGTTTCATAGTTTAAAAATAAATTCTACCACATGATCCGTGGGTGCAAATGCAAATCAGCATCAGCCTGCGTTGAGCAAGTCCAGGATGGTCAGGAGCTCAACAATATCCTTGATCTCGAAATCCGCCTGAGAATCCTCGGTTTCAAATACATCGCCATACCGGGCGAAGACCGTTTTCATGCCAATCATCTTGGCACCCAGCACGTCACGCTCGGCCCAGTCGCCGACCATCAGGCTTTCGTTGGCCGCCGTCCCAAGGCGCCGGAGGCATTCGATGAACGGTTCGGGATTGGGCTTTTTTATCCCTGTATCATCGAAGGTCACCACATGATCGAACAGGTGGTGCAAATCGAGCTGCACGAGGCGCAACCAGGCCTGGGGTCGGGGCGCATCGGATACAACTCCCAGGCGTAGACCCTTGCGGATCAGGTTCACCAGGGTGTCGTGGACATGCGGGTAAGCGACCAATGCGGCCGAGCGCTGGCGGCGGTAGGCATGAATGCCCGAGGCCTGGATTTTATAGTCGATGCGACCAATCTCTTCCTCCAAAAAGCGATCGAAGATCTGCTGGTATTCGATGCCCTGCAGGTCGTAGATGGCGAAGAGCTTGCGCTTGGCGGTTTCCTTGTCCATGCGCAGGCCGGCGTCGATCATGGCGTCCACGGCTGCTTGAATGCACAGGTCCTTCATTTTCATGAAGTCCACCAGGGTGTTGTCGAGATCGAAAACGACCGCCCGGATCATGCTTACTCCAGATTGGCGCCGGACTGCGCCACCATGTTGCAAGTTTTCAGGTAGGTGTCGATCGATTCTCCGGCATCGCACCACCAGCCGCTGAGGACGCTGTATTCCATTGCGCCCCGGCGGATGAACGCATTGTTCACATCGGTGATTTCCAGTTCGCCCCGGCGCGATGGCTTCAGGCTCTTGATGATGCTGAAGACCTCCGGAGGATACATGTAGATGCCCAGGACCGCCAGGTTGCTCTTGGGGTTTTTGGGTTTTTCCTCGATGCCCAGAATGCGGGTCCCCTTGAGTTCGGCCACGCCGTACGATTGCGGATTCTCCACTTCCTTCAGCAGAATGCGGGCGCCTTTGCGCTGCCGTCGAAAGGCGGCCACGGCATTGCGAATGCTCTTGTGGACGATGTTGTCGCCCAGCATAACAACGACCTTCTCGCCTTCGGCCCAGTTCTCGGCCAATCCCAATGCCTCGGCAATTCCTCCGGCCTTCTCCTGATACGTATAGGCTATATCCTTTAAGCCGAATGCCTTGCCATTGCCCAGAAGGCGAAGGAATTCGCCCGCGTGATTTCCGCCGGTTACGATCATGACCTCCTCGATCCCTGCGCGGGCCATGGTCTCGATGGGAAAGTAAATCATCGGCTTGTTGTATACGGGAAGAAGATGCTTATTGGTGATCTTTGTCAATGGGGCTAGGCGCGAACCCGTCCCGCCGGCCAGAATAATGCCTTTCATGTTCCTTCCTTTCCAGTCTGGATGGATCGTACGATTCTTCTTAGCAAATCGGGACTGTGGCGATGTTCAAAAATTGTTCCTGTTACCACGAATCTTGCGCCGGCCCGGACCGCGGCCGCCGCCTGGGCAGGGGCGCGGATTCCGCCGCCCACGATCACGGGAATCGAAATTGCCCGGGCCACGGCGTGGATCATTTCCTCCGGCACGCGTTGGCGCGCTCCGCTGCCCGCTTCCAGGTATACCGTTTTCATTCCCAGGCACTCCGCCGCCTGGGCGTGGGCGGCCGCCAGCGCGGGCTTTTGCCGTGACAGCGGCCGCGTTCGGCTGGCCCGCTGCACCGAGGTCATTCCGCCCGAGGCAATGAGCATGTACCCGGTTGGAATCACCTCCAGCCCGGATTGCCGCACCGCGGGGGCGCCCAGAACCTGCTGGCCAATCAAAAAATCCGGATTGCGTCCGCTGATCAGCGAAAGAAAAAGAATCGCATCCGCATGCGGAGTTACCTGATCGGCGCTGCCCGGGAAGAGAATGACGGGAATTCGGGCCGCCTCGTGAATCGCTTTGGCGGAAATCTGAAACCGTTCTTTTCGCATGGTGCTTCCGCCCACCAGCAGGGCATCCACGCCGGTTTCCTCGCACAACCGCGCCCGTTGCGCCAGGACGCGGGGCGT
>CAYVZU010000005.1:0-38601 GCA_964455935.1 uncultured Fibrobacterota bacterium | reverse complement strand
AATAAAACCAAATGAGCGGCCCCGCCTCGGCAGCCGGCTTGTGCCAGAAGCCCCGCCCATACATTTTTAATGCGCTCTCTGGCCATCGCCTATGCATTCTCCAAAACGGCTTTGATCCGGCGCACACCTGCGCTGGAGGAGGATTCGCCGGTAATTTTGAAATGGCCCAGCTCGCCTGTATTGGCTACGTGAGGTCCGCCGCACACCTCTTTCGAAAAATTCCCGATCGAGTATACGTTGACCATCTCTCCATACTTGCTGCCGAACAGCGCCATGGCTCCGGACTTCTGGGCTTCTTCGAGTTTCATTGTTTCCATGGTCACCGAAAGTTTTTGTTCAATGGCCTGGTTCACCATGTCTTCCACCTTTTTGATCTGTTCGGGCGTCATCTTGTCGGGATGCGAAAAATCGAAGCGAAGCCGTTCGGCCGTGATGTTCGATCCCTTCTGTTGCACGTGCGGCCCCAGGACTGTGCGCAGCGCCTGATGAAGCAGATGTGTGGCTGTGTGCAGCCGCGTTGTGGCTTGCGAGGCCTCGGCCAGCCCGCCCTTGAAGATTTTGTCCGATCCCTGTTTTGAAACCTCGCGGTGTTTGGCGAAAAGGGTCTCGAACTCCTGGCGGTCCACGGTAAGGCCCTGCTCTTTGCATACCTCTTCTGTAAACTCAATGGGAAATCCACAGGTGTCATAAAGACGGAACGCCAGACGGCCGGACAGCACGCTCTGATTGTGCTCTTTCATCCGGGCAATGACCTTCTCCAGTTCCTCGGTTCCGCGGTCCAGCGTTTTTTCGAAGCGGGCCTCTTCGGCCAAGAGTTCATTCAGGATGCGGTCGCGGTTTGTTTCCAATTCTTTGTATCCGCTTCGGTTCTGTTCGACAATGCACTCGGCAATGGGCCGCGTGAATCCCGGTTTAAGCCCAAGCTGCTTTGCGTAGCGAACCGACCGGCGAATGAGTCTCCGCAAGACATACCCCTGTCCCAGGTTGCTGGGCAGGACCCCGCGTTCGTCGCCAAGAATAAATACAGAACTCCGCAAATGGTCTGCCAGAACGCGGAATGCATGGGTGGTTCGGGCATCGGCGTCCGGCTGTTTGCCTGCGGCCTGCGCGATGGACTCGATCACGGGCAGAAAGACCTCTGTCTCATATACACTCGTTTTCCCCTGTAACATGGCCACAGTCCGCTCCACGCCCATGCCGGTATCGACATTGTGCTGTTTCAGGGGAACCAGGTCGCCGCCGGGCTTGCCTTCGTATTGCATGAAGACATCGTTCCAGATCTCGAAGTATTTCCCGCACCTGCATCCGGGAACGCAGTCCGGTCCGCAGGATTGTTTTCCCGTATCGATGAACATCTCGGTGTCGGGGCCGCAGGGGCCCAGATCGCCGGGTAAGCCCCACCAGTTGTCGGCCTTGGGGCGGGGAAAAATGTGTGATTCGGGAAGGCCCGTTTTCTTCCAGATCCGAATGGAGTCTTCGTCCTTGGGGACATTGGCATTCCCTTCAAAAACAGTGACGAAGAGCTGTTGGGGCTTGAAACCGAGAAACCGTTTTGAAAGAAGAAACTCGTGCGAAAACGCGATGGCCTCTTCTTTGAAGTAATCGCCCAGCGACCAGTTGCCCAGCATTTCGAAAAACGTCAGATGGCTTGCATCGCCTACCTCATCGATGTCTCCGGTGCGAATGCATTTTTGGCAGTCGCAAAGTCGTTTTCCGCCCGGATGCGGCTGGCCCAAAAGATAGGGGACAAGCGGGTGCATGCCCGCTGTTGTAAAGAGAACCGTTGGGTCGTTTTCCGGAATGAGCGAAGCGCCGGAAACAACCGAGTGACCTTTCTCCTTGAAGAACTCGAGATACATTCGCTTCAGTTCATCCGCCCTCATCGCATCTCCTTTTCGGCTTGCGCCTGACTTCAAAATTATAGGGCAAAATCAGTTTTCGCATGTTGGTCCCGCAACTCGCATCCGGAGAAACTGATTGACAACCCTCATTCAAAATACTATCCTTTTTTTGCATGAACCTTGAAAACGAACGTCTTTACTTCCGCGATATTCAGCGTTACAATCCCCTTCCGGAAGAAGAGGAACAGAGACTTGTCGGTCGCATCCAGCAGAACGACCGCGAGGCGCTCAAGGAATTGATCGCGGCCAACCTGCGCTTCGTGGTCAGCGTCGCACGGCGCTATTTGGGGCGGGGCCTGACTTTAATGGAGCTGGTCAACGAAGGCAACCTGGGCCTGTTCCGCGCAGCCAAACGATTCGAACTCGGCAAAGAAGTGAAATTCATTTCGTATGCCGTGTGGTGGATTCGCCAATCCATTCAGCAGGCGCTCTTCGACCAGGTCTGCATGATTAAAATTCCGCCGAACAAAATGGCCATGCTGATGAAGTTCAAGCGGGCCATGGCCGCCAACAACGGCAATTTTCACCGTACGGCCGATATGCCCGAGTTTCGCCAGCACAAAACCGATATCGCCGAAGTCATCGAACGCGTCTCGACCATTTCGTTGGATACACCCATCAAGGACGACGGCGAATCGGACGGCATGGATACTCTGCTTGACCTCATCGGCCGGGAGGGCGAACAGGAAAACGACGCCGACCGCCGTGAGTTGGGCTCCGCCATTGATAAAGTCCTCAACCAGATGAGCAAGCGCGAGGAAATCATCCTGCGCATGTACTATGGAATCAATTACGCGCGCGAATTCACGCTCGACGAGATTGGCAAAGAATTGGGGCTCACGCGCGAGCGCGTCCGCCAGATCAAGACCAAGGCCTTGCGCAAGCTGATGCGAAGCCAGCGACTCAAAGAGCAGCTTTATCCCTTCGCGCACAGCGGCGACGAGCGCCGCGAGACCGGTGCGCCTCATTCCTGAGGCCGCCGTGATTCACGCTTTTCGTCCCCATTACAGGCATCATCCCGCATGAAATCGTTTAGCGCCTTGGGTGAAGCCCGACGCATATTGTTGCTGGAAAGCGCCGCGATCCAGTCCGTTCGCAAACGGTTGGGCTCTTCGTTTGAAAACGCCGTCGAGTTGCTGTTGCAGGTTAAGGGGAAGGTGATCTTCAGCGGGGTCGGCAAATCCGGGCTGGTTGCGCGAAAGATCAGCGCCACATTCTCCAGCACAGGGACGCCCGCCATCTACCTGCATCCGGTCGATTGTTTGCACGGTGATATTGGTGTTTTGTCAAAAGAGGATGCCGCCGTTTTAATTTCGCGGGGCGGCCACACCCAGGAGCTTCTGGCGCTGATCCCAAGCTTCCGCCGGTTCGGCGTGCCCGTGGTTGGAATCGTGTCCTCCGCCCGCTCGCTTCTGGGAAAAGCCTGCGACTCCGTCATCGAGATCGGCGTCTTGCGCGAAGCCTGTCCGTTCAATTTGGCGCCCACCGCCAGCGCTACCGCCACAATGGCCCTGGGCGACGCATTGGCGATTGTTCTTCTGCGGAAGAAGGGATTCGGCCGCGATGACTTTGCCCTGCTTCATCAGGGCGGCAGCTTGGGCCGGCGCCTGCAGCTCCGCGTGCGCGACTTGATGGCGGCCGGCGATGCTGTGCCGCGCGTGCGGCCCAATGACCCGCTGCGCGAGGCCATTCTCGTTATGACCTCCAGGAATCTTGGGATGACGACGGTGGTTGAAAAGGGGCGGCTTGCGGGGATCCTGACGGATGGGGATTTGCGCCGCATTTTGCAAAAGGAACGCTATGATCTGGACGCGCCGGTGCAGCGCGTGATGACCCGCAATCCCAAAACGATCATCCCCGATATGCTGGCGGCCCAAGCGCTGGCACTGATGGAACGCTTCGAGATCACGTCGCTTGTCTGCCTCGAAAATCGCAAGGTGGTTGGAGTTGTCCATATTCACGAGATTCTAAAGGCGGGCGTGGTCTGACGAGAACCGGAATTGCAAATTATGAATTATGAATTATAAATCTGAACTAACCTGAGGCTATCTTGCGCAGCCTGTTCCCATTCCGAATCACTGACCTGACCACTCACGACTCATAACTCACGACCTTTTTGCAGGGAGGCTTCCATGTCTTTTCCAAAGGATTTTACCTGGGGTTCGGCAACCGCATCGTATCAGATTGAAGGCGCTGCGTTCGAAGACGGCAAAGGCTGGTCGGTTTGGGATATGATGGTCCGCAAGGCCAATGCGATCCACGAAAATCAGGTGGGTGATGAAGCCTGCGACCATTATCACCGGTACAAGGAGGATGTTGCCCTGATGAAGCAGATCGGCCTGAAGGGCTACCGAATGTCGATCAGTTGGCCGCGCGTGCTTCCCGAGGGCAAGGGAAAACCCAATTCAAAGGGTTTGGAATTCTATGACCGGCTCATCGATGCGCTTCTGGCTGCTGGCATCCAGCCCTGGGTTACGCTATTTCATTGGGATTACCCATACGAACTGTATTGCCGGGGCGGTTGGCTAAACCCCGAAAGCCCGGACTGGTTTGCCGAATATGCCTCGCTCCTGGTTCGCCGCTATTCGGACCGGGTCAGCCACTGGATGACGCACAACGAGCCCCAGTGCACTCTGGTTCTCGGTCACCAGGATGGGATACACGCACCGGGCGACAAGCTGGGCTGGGCCCAGGTTCTGCGCGCTACGCACAATCTGCTTCTTTCTCATGGGAAAGCCGTACAGGCGTTGCGGGCCGGCAGCAAGGGTCTCTGCCGGATCGGCATGGCGCCCGTGGGCCACACCTATACACCAATCAGCGAGTCGAAACAGGATGTCGATGCGGCGCGCGAGACCATGTTCTCGATCCCGGGCAGGACTCTCTGGAATAATTCCTGGTTTATGGATCCCATGTTCCTGGGGAAGTACCCGGAGGATGGCGTCAAGGTTTTTGGTGCCGACATGCCGGCCATTAACGATGGCGACATGAAGACAATCGCCCAGAAGCTCGATTTCTTGGGCTTCAACAACTATCAAGACGCGCTTGTGAAATCCATGCCCGGTGCGGGCGGCGAAATCGTGCGTCGCCCGGCCTGGCACCCGCGGAGCTCGCTTGGGTGGAATGTGACCCCTGACTCGCTGTACTGGGGCGCGAAATTTTTCTACGAGCGCTACCGCCTGCCCATCGTCGTCACGGAGAATGGAATGGCCAACGTGGACTGGATCGCTCTCGATGGCAAAGTCCATGATCCGCAGCGGATCGATTTCCTCCATCGCTATTTGAAAGGTCTTAAACGCGCCTGCGCCGAAGGCGTGCCGGTATTGGGCTACTTTGTCTGGACTCTGCTCGATAATTTTGAATGGGCCGAAGGCTTCCGCCAGCGCTTTGGGCTTGTTTACATGGATTACCCAACGCAGAATCGGATCCTGAAGGATTCCGCGTATTGGTATCGCGATGTGATTGCGTCCAACGGCGCGGAAATTTGAAACCTAAATGCCGCAATTGATCCGGGATGAAGAGTGATAAGATTTTGTCCCAGGTCGGCTTGAAGAAAACGCAGGCATATCATCTATAGATATGGCGAGGCTTTCTGAAAGTTTAGATGGGATAAGAGGTTGCCGCTATTTGCCGCGGGCAACTGCGGTATTTCGGATGAAAAGGGTCCAAATTGGAGTGGCCGGCCGCAAGAGCGGTGCCAAGCCTTGACCCCCCTATGACGTTTCTTTTCAGAGGACCGCTTACTTGAGCAGCAGTTGAATGATCTTGTAGGCCAGTTTTGCGGTGGTGAAATCCGGGCCGTGGAGGCCCTTGATGGGAGCGAGTTCGACGATATCGGCTCCGACAAAGTTGCGTTTTGACGCAACTAGCCGCAGGAAATTCAAAACGGAGTACCAGTACAGCCCGCCCGGTTCCGGGGTGCCTGTCGAGGGCATGACCGAAGGATCGAATACGTCCACGTCAACCGTTAGGTAAACGTTGCGCGATAGGCAAGCCAGGGCCCTCTGCATCCAATGCGGATCAGCCGCGATCTGGTGAGCGAAGAAAATGCGTGTGGGCAGATTCAGCGATGCTTTGGCCTCGTCTTCGGACATGCTTCGAATTCCAATCTGCACGGCCGGGACGCTGGCGACCACGCGACGCATCACACAGGCGTGCGACAGTTTGCTTCCCTCGTAGGAATTGCGCAAATCCGCGTGAGCGTCTAATTGAAGAACCGTCAAGTCCGGATATGTCCGGTGTGCCTCCACCAACGGCCCGGTGACCGTGTGCTCGCCGCCAAGGGAAAGCAGTTTACGGCCGGTCGAAACAACCTCACCGGCGGCCTTGCGAATGCACTCCATCGATCTTTCTGTGCTCAGTCTCTCAAACCGCAGCGGCGGCAGCGTGAGCCACCCCGACGGGACCCGGTCGGCCTCTTCGTCGTAAAGCTCCAAATAGGAGGATGCTTTGAGAATTGCCGAAGGACCGTGACCGGCCCCCTTGCCATAAGAGGTTGTTCGCTCGTAGGGTATGGGCAGAATCAGGAGTTTGGCCTGTTCAAGCTCGGGTACGCAATAGTCAATCGCCAGAAACTGTCGCGCGCCCGGTCGAAGTCGGCTGGGGTTCATGAGGCAGGTCCACCGCTGGGAAGACTCCGGTGAAGTGAGTCTAGCACTTGGCCTTGTACGTCCGCGCCGCGAAGCGGTGGAAAAGCGGGTCGTTGGGGTCGATATCCAGCGGACAGGGCTTCTCGATCAACACGGCGCCGGCGACCACGGTTGTCCAGAGCCCGTTTTTATCGCCCACGGCGGTCTGGGTGATGTTGCGGGTGTTAACGATATCCTTGGAAATTTTAAACACTTCTTTCTTTTCGTCCCAACTCTTGTCGGGGTCGAAGGGTACGCCCAGTGTCGAGGCAAGCATCTCCGCCGCCATATCTTCGGCATAATCTCCGGCCTTCTTCTCAATTTCACCAAATGAGTGATGCTCGGACAGGTAGCCATAGTGATTTGGATTCTGCGGAATGGCCAGGCCCACGGATGCGGCAATAAGACGATGAGGCTCGTTGGTCGAGTTTTCGCTCAGCACCACATGGGTGATCATGCCCGGCCGGATGTATTGCTGACCCTCTTTCAAAGAGATCAGTTTTGCGTGCGGCGGAAATATGCTGGAGACGCGCACGATGTTAAGCGCCGCGATTTTGGCGTCCCGCAATGCCATCTCAAAACTGGACAGCTTGTTGCGGTCCTTTCCGGAGCCCTTTGTCAAAAACACCAGACTGGGTATGCCCATCGCGCGTTCCTCCGGCTAAATTTTGAACAAACGTGATTACAATATAACATCAACCAAAAATTGGAAATCAATAAAAAACTCATGCGCGAGAATTCGGGTGCTGTCCGTTACCCGCGAAATTGGCCCCAACGGGATGGGGTAATATATTTTTCAGTCAACTCTGGCTCAAGCCCATGTCCAAGGGACCCTATGGATATTATTCTCGATCTCCTGAATCGCTACCCGGCCCTGCAGCCGCAGGAGACGCCCATTCGCGCAGCGGTTGCGGCCATTATTGAGAGTTATAAACAGGGCGGGAAAGTTCTTACTTGCGGCAACGGCGGAAGCGCGTCTGACGCGGACCACATCACGGGCGAACTGGTAAAAGGGTTTGCCAAGAAACGTCCCCTTTCAGCGGACCTTTGTCAGCAGATCAGTCGCCAGTTTCCCGCCGAAGCGCAAATCATCTGCGGAAATCTGCAAATGCCTCTGGCTTCCATTTGCCTGTGTTCGCACCCGGCCCTTTCCACGGCTTTTCTCAACGATGTCAATCCGTACTTTGTCTTCGCCCAGCAGGTGCTTGCCTATGGGAAGAAGAAAGACGTGCTGGTTTGCCTGTCCACATCGGGCAATTCGCGCAATATCATCCATGCGGCACAGGTGGGCCGTGTGCTGGGGCTGACAACCGTTTTGCTTACAGGCGAGTCCGGCGGCAGGCTCAAGGACACCTGCGAGATCGTAATCAAGACTCCGGCGAACGAAGCCTATCGGGTTCAGGAGTTCCATCTTCCCATCTACCATGCCATCTGCCTGGCCGTGGAACAGGAATTTTTCGCGTTGTGAGTTCTATGCGCATTGGCCTGGCATTCGTTCTTTCTCTGGTCGCCTTCTTTTCGTGCCATCACCGGCCGGAAGGTTGGACCCGGTTTCGAAGGCCCGATATTCGCAACTGCGAATGGCGCATCAATGAAATGGCCGTGCAGTGCATTGCCGGGACCCGGGACGGCTTGTGGTTTGGTCTTCCCAAGGGCCTCGTGCGTTATCAACGCCGGGTCTGGAGCGGATACTCCAAAGAAGACGGAATTCCCGGCCGAATTGTATGGTCGCTACGGGTTCAAGGCGATTCGCTGCTGTGGATCGCGGCGGAGGATGGTATTGCCGTGTTTCGAAATGGCGCGATTCTCAGCGACAGTGCGGCCAATCTCCTGCTGAGGGACGCGTGCGCGGTTCTGCCCGACCGGGAGCGCATCTATGTAGGAACGGCCCGGGGCATCTATTCCGCCCGCGTGCGTTTCGCCGATAAGGGCATTCAACTGGACTCGCTTGGTCAGCTTCGCGATCCCGGATTTCCTTCCGAAACGCTAAGTGTCAGCAATCTGGACATGGACTCGGAAACCGGTGATCTATGGGCCGGAACCTACGGCGGAGTGGTTCGCGTGACCCCAAATGGCAAATGGAGCCGCTGGTCAAAAACAGAACGGTTGCCTGATAATATCGTTTATGATATTTTATGGGATCAGAATGAACGTTGCCTTTGGGCCGCCACTGCCGCTGGATTGGCCCGACTGGGCTCCGATGGAGCGATCGGTCCTGTTTTTGACGAGCGTTCCGGACTTGCCAGTTCTGTGGTAACGTGCCTTGGCAAGCGGGGAAACCGAATTTGGGCCGGAACGCTTAAAGGAGCGGGTCTAATAGACCCGGCGGCCGGCCAGGTAAAGTGTTTCTTTGAAAAAGACGGCCTGACCAATGACGCGGTTCGCTCGCTTTATGTGGGCGTTGACGATGTCTGGTTCGGGTGTTTATTAGGGGGCATTGCCCGCTTTCAAGGAGATTTCTGATTATGTCCAAAACGTACCAGCGCCGCCCGGTCAAAAACTTCCTGATTAAGAAGGATCTTCAGCTTCGTTTCATTTTCAAGATCGTCATCTCTGTTTTCATTACCTCGGCCATCACGCTGGCCACGCTCTCGGCAGTCTATTACTACAAATCGGGCAGTGGGTACTTCTACTTCATGAGCAATGATTTGGCCCAGGACCTGCAGCGCCAGAGTATCCTGGCCACGGTGCTCCCCAGCCTGGTGATTGCCGAGATCGTCAGTATTCTTCTGGGAGTTGCGATTGGGCTTGCTTCGTCCCGAAAATTTGCAGTGCCGATTTACAAGATCGAGACCTGGATTTCGAATATGCTCTCGGGAAACCTGGGGTCCAAAATCGCTTTCCGCGAGAAGGAAGAGTTTCGCACTCTCACAGTGCACTGCAACTCCCTTTCGGACTATCTTGCGGAGGTCTTCAAGGACCTTGAGAAGAAGCTCAACGAGTTGGATCAGGCCACGATGAACGACAAGGCTCGTGAAAAGGTCGCCGCCATCAAGAAGAGCCTTCCGTTGCGCGCCGCGCAATAGTCAATCGGAAATACCGGTGTTGGTTGGGGCAGGTCGATAAGGCCTGCCCTTTTTGTTTTGGTGGAGGGGCCTCTGTCGGACCTGTGATCAGCGAGTCGGGAGTTGCGGAAAAAGAAGATTTGCCGGACGCAAGAATCCAGAAGCAGAACCACCTGCTTGCCGAAGCGTTCTGGATGGCAGAGCTTTTATGCCCGGCTGAGGGCTTTGGTCATATCGGATTCGTTGTCCCATATCGGGATAAGGCGGTCCAAGCCCAGGGTGGACATGCGCTCGCGGGTTGCGTCCGAAACCCCCAACAGGGCCAACTGTCCGCTCCGCTTGTCGAGTTCCCAGAAATATTTGCTGATCAGGCCGGCGAATTCCGAAAAGAAGATGTCGGACTGGCAGAGATTGAGCACGACCTGCTTGTGTCCGGCCTCGATCAATCTTGCGATCTGCCCCTCCAGTTCCCGCAGTCCCGCGGTCACCGTGACCGGCTTTTCGATATCCAAAATGCGGAATTTTCCGTGCTCGCGCACATTGAAGGTGGTCTTCGCCGGCCGGCTGGCCAGTTCCCGTTTGAATATCGCCTCGGAAGAATAGATCCCCATGATCTTATTGATGTTGGTGCTGATCAGCATTTGGCGGATGAGAGGGTCGGGGGAAATAATACGAATTGACCCATTCGATCCCGCCAGCCGTTTCCAGACTCGTATCAACACCGACATGCAATGGCTGCAAAGGTAATTCACATTTGAGAGATTCAGGGCCAGGTGAAGCTTTTGGCTTTTGATCGCCTCATTCAAGACTGCTTCCAGCTCGCGCACGTTTTCGACATTCACATTCTCGCCGATGTCGATGATAGTGAAGCCGTTCTCTTCCCGGAGAGAGATTCTCATGCGACTCCTTCCGCAGCTCGCCGTTTGGCAGGCTCATTCATAGGCTTAAGATAAACGCCATATCCATCCGGGTTCAATTCCGGCGTTTGGTCGTCAAACTGAACCGGAGAGAAGTTCAACAGCAAAAGACAGGCCTTGGATTTTCCGGCAAATTCGGACTGCTTTGGGACAAATCCGTCCAGAGGAGTCCGGCAATGGACAGATTTGTCCGTATGCCGCACCGGTGGTGGTCCGGATTGCGCTCTATTCGAAAAGCCGCAAGAATTCCTCTTCACTCAGGATCGGAACCCCAAGTTTGCGCGCTTTGTCAAGTTTGGATCCCGGTTCCGCGCCGGCCAGGACATAATCGGTATTTCGGCTTACGCTTGAAGCGGCCTTGGCTCCATGCCGGCGGAGGAAGTCTTCGATCTCCGTGCGCGAGAACTTCTCCAACGTACCGGTAACGACAATCGATTTTCCGGATATGGGGGAGCGGGATCCGGGGCGGGGAAGACCCTGGCGATTGTCGAATTGGACTCCGCCCTTTTCCAGCTTTTCGAGCTTGGCGATGTTTGCGGGGTTGTGGAACCAATCGAAGATGCTCTGGGCCGCCACGGGTCCGATGTCCGGGATGGCCTGCAGTTCCTCGACCGATTTGTCCCGAAGCTCCCACAGGTTTCCCACATTGCCGGCCAGTGCGTGCGCGGTGCCCGCCCCCACATGGCGAATCCCAATGGCGTGGATCAGTTTGTCCAGCGGCGCCGCACGGCTTTTCTCAATTTCCCGCAGCACATTCCCGGACGATTTCTCGCCCATGCGGGCCAGATTGATCAATTGATCCTGCGTCAGAAAGAACAGATCGGCCCAATCCTTGACCAGGCCCGCTTTAAGCAGGTTCTCGACAAGAGCCGTCCCTATATGCATGATGTTGAGCGACGAGCGGCCCACGAAGTGCTCGATCGACCGTTCGACCTGGGCAGGGCAGGAGAGATTCTCGCAACGCAAAGCGACCTCTTCGGTGCCGTGGACCAGCGTATCTCCGCATACCGGGCAATGCGTGGGCGTGGGAACGGATTTGGCGTGTTTCGGCCGTCGTGCCGCTTCGACCCCGGTGATCTTGGGAATGATCTCCCCGCCTTTCTCGACCCAAACGAAATCCGGAATGTGAAGATCCAGCCGATGAACTTCGTCATAATTGTATAGACCTGCGTTGGATACGGTGGTTCCCGACAGCAGAACCGGCTGCAGCCTGGCAACCGGAGTCACGACTCCGGTACGGCCCACGCTGGGCTCCACGGCCAACAATTGGGTCAAGGCCGATTTGGGTGCGTATTTGAATGCGACCACCCAGCGCGGGCTCTTTGCGGTTGTTCCCAGCCTGGCCTGCTGATCGAGCGAATCGACCTTGATCACCATGCCGTCAATGTCGAATTCGAGCTGGGCGCGCTTGCTTTCCCACGCGCGGCAATGCTCGATGACTTCATCAATCGAGCCGAACGTATGAATGTGCGGCACTATGGGAAGACCCAGCCTATGGACCTGTGCCAGGTTGCCCGCATGCGAGCCTGTCCAGCCCGGCGCCAGTACGCTATAGGCGGCAAAGCGCAATTTTCGCGCCGCCACAATCCTGGAATCCTGCTGTTTGAGCGTGCCGGCCGTGGCATTGCGGGGATTCTGGAGTTTGGCGTCCTCGGGCAAGCTTTCGTTGATTTTGGCGAAGGTCTTGCGATCCATATAGACTTCCCCTCGAGCTTCGAAGGGACTTGTTTCGTTCACCCGAAGCGGGATGGACCGGATGGTCTTCATGTTGGTCGTGATTTCGTCGCCTGTTACGCCGTCGCCGCGCGTGAGCCCCATCTGCAAAAGGCCCAGGTTGTAGCGCACAGCCACGGCGACGCCGTCGATTTTTGGCTCTACAGTGTAGCGCACGTCTTCTCCTGGGAGAAGTTCGTGAATTCGGCGGTCGAAATCGCGCAGATCCTCTGGAGAGTATGTGTTCGAAATGCTGAGCATGGGCACCGAGTGAGGAAGCTTGCGAAAGGCCTTGGTCAGGTTCGAGGCGACCCGTTGGGTGGGACTATCGGGCGTAACCAGGTCGGGAAATTGGTGTTCAAGTCGGGTCAGCTTCTCAAGGAGCTGATCATAGTCGAAATCAGAAATCTCGGGCCGGCCCGCAATGTAGTAGAGATAATCGTGCCGAAGAATCTGTGCGCGCAGTTTTTCGATTTCTGCGGCTGCGGTTTCTTGCTTCATGGGAAAGAAAATAGGCCTTTGTGGGGGAGGCCTTCAACAGTTCGTTCTTTAGCAAATAGGTGTCGACGATCATTCCGTGTTATTTGGATTGATAAGACGCCAAAGAAACGGAGAATGACTTTCATTTGCTCCGGTTCGGTTAGGGAAGCGATATTTTAACGACGCTCTCTCGAATAATACTCTTGGAAAGGACCGCAAGAAATGATTGGTGGATTTGTTCCGGGATATGTTGGCGCGGGTACCGCTTGCGGCCGGACTTGCTTCAGCGGGTCTGCGCTCAAGCGGAGATTTATTGACGCCTCGGCCCTGGTCACGATCCAAGACAGACTTTTTTGGGGTTCCGATTAACGGGTCAAACTTTCTAACGAACGGATAGAACCATGATTCGCGGCGTTATCCTTGGGCTTCTTGGCGTATCGATTGTCTGCGGTTTTACCTATTTCAACGATGCAGTCATCAAGCAATGGGGGTTCATCGTTACTCTGGCCCCCACGACCGTTTTTGGCGGGTTGGTCCTGTTGCTTGTAGCCGTCAATCCTCTTTTGCTGCGGTTGGGCCGAAGGCTGGCTCTCTCGGGCCGCGAACTGGCCATCGCTCTTTCCATGACTCTGGTCGTCTGCAGTATACCCAGCAACGGCCTGATGCGGACACTAACTCCTACCCTGATCCTGCCCATTCACTTCGAGCATTCCGAGCCCGGATGGAAGGAGCAGGAAATTGTTCGCACCGTGCCCCGGCAGATGCTGGTTGATATCCGCGCTGACGAAAGTCGTATTCTTAATGGATTTGTTCAGGGCATGAGCATAGGGCAGAAGCATATTTCGTTTTCGAATATTCCCTGGAGAGCCTGGAGCAAGACGCTTCTGTTCTGGATTCCTCTTGCGCTGGCCATTTTTGTTGCGCTCATCGGGCTTGCCGTTGCCATTCATAAGCAATGGGCTGAACATGAACATCTTCCTTATCCAATCGCCGGATTCGCCAATACCCTTTTGCCCAGGGCGGGTGAAGCCTTTGGCGGCGTTTTTCGCGATCGGTTTTTCGTAATCGGCTTTTTCGGCGTCCTGATAATTCATCTAAACAATTACCTTGTTGCCTGGTTTCCCAACTGGGTTGCCGTTCCTCTCTCCTACAGCTTCGTGGCGTTGGGTAATCTGTTTCCAACGTTTCAGTTGGGCGACGGCGGTTCTCTGCTGACCCTGCAAATCTTTTTCGCGGCTGTCGGATTCGCCTATTTAATCGCCAGCGATGTTTCGTTCTCGGTTGGAATTGGGCCCTTCATCTTCAGCTATATCATGGGTCTGTTTGCCAGCTATGGAATCGATCTTGCGGCGGGATCGCGTTTTACCGGGGGGGTCCAACCGTTTCTGGCCTTCGGCGCGTTTTTGGGGGTCTTTCTGGCTTTGGCCTACACCGGTCGTTATTATTATTTGCGTGTTTTGAGGCAGTCTTTGTTTCTGAGTGCGCCGGAGGATAGCGAAGCGGCCTGGGGCGGTCGATTTTTCATTATTGGTTCGCTAATTGCAGTTTTGCTTCTTTCGTTGACCGGACTGGACTGGCAACTGGCTCTACTGTTTGTGTTTTTGGTGGTTCTGATCTTTGCCGTGCTGGCGCGCACCGTGGCCGAAACGGGGCTTTATGTAATTCAGGCCGCCTTCAATCCGGTCGCCATTATTGCCGGGCTCTTTGGTGCCCGCGCTCTGGGTGTGGAGTCCTTCCTGATCCTGGCCTTGGCTAGCATTGTTTTCACTGCCGGGACTGTGAATGGCATGATGTTGTATCTGGTGAATGCGCTTAAACTGGGTCAACTCCAAAACGTAAGTATTGGCCGCACCGGCCATTTCTCCTTTCTTGCCCTGGTCGTGGGCATTGGTATCGCTCTTCCGGTGGGTTTGTATTTCCAGTATGACCGAGGCTATGATCGGACCGACAACTATGTTAATAACAACATGGTGCGACCACCGTTCCGGGAAGGGATCTCCATGAAGCAGAGGCTGATCTCCCAGGGAAACCTGGATTTTTCCACGCAGATCTCCGGATGGAGGAGATTCGTCGAGATTTCGCCAAGCTCAAGAAGTACGTACGCAATGATAATCGGCCTTGGTTTGGTTTTGCTGACCACGTTTGGCCGATTGCGCTCTCCCCGGTTTCCAATCCATCCTATTATGTTTCTGGTGTGGGGAACCTACATGAATCGCAGTGTCGCGGGCGCATTCCTTCTGGGATGGCTGATCAAGACCATCATTACCAAGTATGGAGGGCATACTTTATACCAGCGAGTAAAGCCCATGATGTTCGGATTGATTGCCGGAGATCTTATGGGGGGATGCGTTCCCATCGTCGTGGGATTCATATATTACCTCATGACCGGCGATCTTCCAAAAGTTTACCAAATCACGCCCGGCTAGGTTGATCGGCCTTCAAAACGACCGGAATTATGCTCTGGATCTGGCGCAATCTGCGTATGGACGTTCCCGACGATTGGGAAATGCTCCAGTATTCGCGTGATCCTCGCAATGGGCGGATCGCCTTCGCCGACCGGTACCAGATCCGGTTTGAGATGCGCTGGCGCGAAGCTCCGGGAAAACCGGATCTCGACCGTATGGTCGCGGACTATCTTTCAAAGCTTCAGCTTGATCTTGAAATGGCGGAGGTCGGAAAGCTTAAAATCGGCGCCTGGTCCGGATTTCAGGGTACGATCAAGTCTCTTCTCACCAGCCGGTTTCTCCGGTACCTTCCCGGTGAGTCCCGTGTAGTGGAAGCAATTCTCGTATGGCCGCAGGGGCGCGAGCCTTCTGTGGAACGCGCCATTCTGGACAGCATAGACGAACAGCGCAAAACCGAAGTGCATTGCCGCTGGCGGGTTTTTGGAATGGATCTGGCGGCAATGAAAAATCTGGAGCTGAAATCCGTGCGCTTCGAGCCGGGTCTTGCGGAACTCCGGTTTGCGGGCGCCTCCAAAACGCCCATTGAGGAGTTTTCACGCCGGGGTATGGTGAAAGAGTGGCTGGGCGGAACCGTTAGGGAGTGGCTGGTCGGCCGTGTCCCGCTTCAGATGAACGTATTGACCTTGGAAAATCTGAGCCTGAGCAGCCATGAGATCGAGGTGATTGAAGCCGAAGGGCCCGCAACCGGGCTGGCGCGTTTGCAGGGAAAAACGAATCGGTTTAGCGCTGCTGCCTGGATCTGCCCCGACAACAAACGTCTTTTCTTCGCCTCCCGTCTGGCCCTGCGCGGCGAAAAGCGGGATACGCCCATTGGGGACAGTCTAAGCTGCTGTACACGAAAGAAATTGGCGTATGATGCATAGCAAAGACGACGTGCCCGGAACTTTCAGGATGAAAACTCCCGCTGAGGCGCGATGAAGAACCGTGCCCCCATTACCGAAGTCCTGATTAGCTGGAGGGACATGCTGGAAGCGATTCCCGTGCGCAATGAGGCGGTGGGCGCGAAGGAAAGCTCGCAGCGGGTTCAGCTGAAAATTGTGAAGAAGCGGCCCCGGTTTTTGGTTCCCCCGCTGTCCTGGATCATCAGTCCGCGGCTGCATAAGACGCTGGAACTGGACCGGATCGGCTCCGAGATATTCCGGCTTTGCGATGGGTGCCGGCGCGTGGAGCAGATTGTGGATGCATTTGGCCAAGCCCATGGGTTGAGCTTTCACGAGGCTCGTGCGGCTGTCACCGACTACCTGCGCATTCTTGTTCAAAAGGGCGTTTTGGTTATGGCCAGGGTTCAAAAAGACGGCATTTCGCAGGGGCGAGTGGGAGCCTGCAATAAAACCGGAGGGGAATGAGCGAAGCAGGCGGCCTTTTCAGTTGCTGAGAGTTCAATGCTTTGCTTTCGGAATGCCTTTGCAGATACCTGCGGATAATTTATTTTAGATGTTCGCGTTGTTGTTAACCCAAGAGCAAACAGTATGAAAGCAATAGGAATCAAACGACAGCCCCGTCTGGGTTTCGCCCGGACGTTCAATCTTACTATTAATGGGATCCGGTACCGGCTATTCCGGTCCTTTATCACCCTAGTGGTTGTCACGGTGGCCATCGCTTTCATGATGAATGTTCTAAGCGAAAGCATCCTTAAGCAATCCGTTCTCAGCATGACCAAGGATCGTATCAAGGAAAAACGGCTTGTTTCCGAATACACGGCCCATTTTTCCGTCCCCTCCGCGCTGGAAGAAGTTCTCCACCGGGTGGCCAAAGGCGGCCAGGACGATGCCTATCTGCAGGAGGCCAGGGCCTGGGGAGGCTTTTCGCAGACGGAAATGGATCAATACAAAGCCGAAGCCGCGGTTGCGACCCGATATCTGGAATTTTTCGATCGGCTCAAGTATGTCAATCGTCTTCGCCTTATCCCCAATACCACGGGCGCCGCGATCTTCGACCGGTTGAGCGAGCCGCGGAAATTCGATGTGTTCGTGACGACATTTAAGTCCATCAAATCCCTTCGCTTTTCTACGTCCTTCTCCGAGTTCCAGGCATTTTTGAGCCGCTGGCCCAAAATCCGGCAGAATTCCGAGCGCATTCAGGCCGGGCACGGCCTTGCTATTGGCCGGCTTAGGGCGTCCATTGGAGACAAAACTGTTCTTGAGGCCCTGACCGATACTCTTGCGTTTACGGGCCTGGCGCGCCAGTCAGGATTTCTGCTGGATGAAGCCACCGCCTTCAGCCTGGGGCGACAGGCCAAGCTGGTGCTTGCCAGGACCTTTTTGGAAGAGACAATCGCCGACCTCGATATGCAGAAGGTGCTGGCCTCGAATCTCGATATTTTGCCCACGGAAGTCACTCTCAAATCCCTCTGGAAGTTGCTGTCACAGAAGAAATCTGCCGAGAACTATCTTCAGGAACTTGCCCAACGCGGAGAATTGCCGGAAGGCTTAAATGAATCGGTGGTTCTTCAATTGTCCAGAACGTATCAGGAAGAAATAAAACTAACCCGGGCCGAGCGACAGAGCGCGGATGCGGATTCCAGCATGATGGGAATCGGTGAGCGCATGGGTTGGCTGGTTCTAATCTCCATCATTGTCTGTATAGTGGGAATCGCCAATGTCATGCTGATGTCGGTCACCGAACGGTTTCGCGAAATCGCAACCCTCAAATGTCTGGGCGCTCTGGACGGGTTTATCATGCTCTCGTTCATGATCGAGGCCCTGCTTGTGGGTATTGTGGGCGGATTTGGCGGCAGCATTCTGGGAATCGTCATCGGTTTGGGGCGCATGTTCATGGCGTTTGGATCGCTTCTATTCGAAGCCCTGCCGGTTCAGGCCCTGATCGGATGGATGTTTCTGTCCACCTTCATGGGAATTCTGCTGGCCGTCGTGGCTTCGGCTTATCCGTCTTTTAAGGCGGCGCGGCTGGCTCCGATGGAAGCCATGCGGGTGGAATAAAATATGAACGCTATCGCCAATGCGAAATCTGCCGTTGTGCCTGAAACGGATGCCAAGCGAGTCATTATCCGAACGGTCAATCTGGAAAAATATTACATCAAGAACAATATTATTACCGAAGCTCTGCGGGGAGTGGATTCGGAAATATTCGCTTCCGAATTCATCTCCGTCATGGGGCCCTCCGGTTCCGGGAAAAGCACCTATTTCAACATGATTGGGGGGCTTGACAGCCCCTCCAGCGGCCGTGTTTTCATCGACGAAGTCGATGTGGCCCAGCTCTCGGCCATTGAGCTGGCATTTTTGCGCTGCCGCAAAATCGGCTATATCTTTCAGTCATACAATCTAATTCAATATATGACGGCGCTGGAAAATGTGACCACGCCCATGGCTTTTGCTGGTGTTGATCCCGACGAGGCGCGGACCAGGGGCATTTCCCTTCTTGATCTTGTTGGGCTGCGCGAACGCTGGTCCCATCGGCCCATCGAAATGTCGGGCGGGCAGCAGCAGCGTGTGGCCATCGCGCGATCCATGGCCAACAATCCCAATATTCTGCTCTGCGATGAGCCCACAGCCAATCTGGACCTGCAAACCGGCCGCGATATTCTCGAGATTTTGCGCAAGCTTAACAAAGAACGCGGCGTCACGGTTATTTGCGCCACCCACGATCACCGCATGCTCGATATTTGCGATCGCCTCATCTGGGTCCGCGACGGGCGTGTCGAGCGCGTGGATCGGCGGGACGAGGTCCACATCGAAGTCGGTTCCATCAACAATGAGGAATAGCCAAACCAATCTCATGCGGACCAAAACACCACATCGGAACCCGGTATCGCTCCCGGCATGCATCCATGTTTTTTTTCTTGTTCTGATCCTGGCATCCTTTGCCGCTTGTGCGGCAACTGCCGGTTTCGAATCCGATTGTCGCGCCCTATCGGCGACGCAACACCGTTTGACCGGAACGGCCGAGTATCGAAAGGCGGCCCGGTATGTCGAGAACCGACTGCGGGAAATTGGCGTTGACAGTCTGATTATTCAGGAATTCCCAACTGTGCAGGCTCGAGTCAAGCGCTGCGAAATCCGGTTGGGGTCCGACTCCAATCAAGCCCGGCCGCTTTTACCCATGCGCGCCAACGGCATTATGCAGCCCGTATCCCCGAAAAGCGGAATTTCGGGCGAACTCCTGCTGGCTGGCCGAGGCCGGCCTCAGGACTACGGCACCCGGCGGGTGCATGGCAAAATCGTCGTGCTTGATTATAATGCCGGAAGCAGCTGGCTTGGCGCATTCCGGCTCGGAGCCAAGGCTGTTGTCTTTACCGGAGCTGATGTCATGGAGGCTTGGCAGCCCCATTATGCCGAAACCAATGCAAATCTGCCGCGATTCTTTTATCCCGGACCGGCCGGTGATCTGGTCGAAGGCATCCCGGCCTTGATCCACAGCGAGGTGGCTTGGGAAGGCGCGATTGGCCGCAACATTCTCGGCTTCATCCGAGGTACCGCACCCGTTTTCCATATCGATAAGGAAGAGGTAACTCTTTTTGCCGCGAATCTCGATAGCTATGGTGAAGTACCCCTACTTTCGCCCGGAGCCCGGGGAGCGGCCAACTGCGCCGCTCTGCTGAAATTGGCCTCTCATTTTCGAAAGCACAGGCCCAAACGCCATGTTGTGCTGGCTTTTTTCGATGCGCAATCCAGGGGTCATGCCGGTGTCAGCGCCCTTTACAGGGCACTGGCCACCGAATCCAAGCCGATGCGCTTGAAGGCGCGCGCCGAGTCTATTGAAAAAGAGGATGCTTATATAGGTGATATCCGGGATTTGCTCTCGAAAAGCGATCCGCTGTCACCCGAAAACAAGGCAAGTTCGAGCGTAAAACGCGGACTCATCGAGCGCCTTAAGCAGAAGGCCGGTGAGAAAAAATTTGCCGTAGACGAGCAGCTCCAGATTGTCCGGAGCGAGCTTCTTGATATTTCCAATAGCGATCCCAAGTTTGCCCTGGTCGAAACACAGATCAGGGAATTGGATGCCGAAAAGAAGGCCTGGAACAATCTTCGCCGGGAGCTGGCTCGCCAGGAATACACCGCCGGCAGCCGCGAAAAACTGCATGCCGTGATCTCTGAGGTGCGCAACGATATCGATGGGCGCCGCGGCGAACTGGAATTCGAGCGCCACGTTCTCGATTGTGATTCTGCGGTAAGCCGGCTTCTGGGCCAGCGCTGGATCGTCCTTCATGCCTCCCTGATGTTAGGCGATTTTGCCCCATCCTGGGGTCTGGTCGTTGGCGGGGATTCATTTCTGCGCTCCCTCAAAGATACGCCCGGTCTCTACGGCCGTATCCAGGCCGCTTTCCTGGCCGGATACGAGAGCATGGCGGCCCGCGGCAGCGCGCCCGCGCATTTCCTGAAAACCACAATCGATGGAAATATGGACCGGACCGACCTGCTTCTGGGAGTGCCCTATTTCACGCACAGCGGAGAGATTGCCGGGAACGCAGGCATCTACAACCTCGTGGTCGGCACCTCGCAAGAACCGATGGCTCGGGAAGGAACGCCCCACGATGTTCTGTCTTTCCTTAACCTGGATCGGATCGAATCGCAGGCGGATGAAGCGGCCGGTCTGTTCTGGACGACCCTGAACCAGGAACGCCTTTCTCTGCTTCGGTCCGTGGTAGCGGATCAGGAATACTTCGGGCCTTTGTTCGTGGGGAATTCTCCGGATGGACCCAAAGTGATGGCCACAACCATCGGCAGCACGTTTCCCAACAAACCCATGGCCAATGCCATTGTCAATCTCTTCGTTACGGATGCGCACCGTGGCTACCTCAAGCGCCGCCGGGTTCCAAACACCTATCAACCAACCAAGATCTACGCTTTCGACGATTGCCAGATTCTTCGGACCAATCAGAATGGGTCATACTACTTTGGGCCGGGCAGCAACTGGGTCAATTACGCCGGTTTCAGCGCCATTTTTGACGAGCGCGGCGAGGTCGTTTATGCCTCAAACCAGAACACCCGCGTTGCCAGCACTGCGTCGTGGCGCCAAAATACGAATCTCATTCACCATGGCTACACGGTCCTTCTGCCGCAAGTGGAAGCGGCGGATCCCGCCGATTTCTGCATTTATGATGCGCGGACCAACAGCGAATTGAACAAAGAACGGTCCTCGTACCTGGCGCAGGACGGAATCGCATCCTGGTTCTCCGAGAAGAAAATAAGCGGTGTCAAGTTTTTTGGACGGACCGACCCCACGTTCGTCTGCCTGGTCAACGGAACCGATACGCTTGCAGAGGAATTCGACAAGACGGCAAATCCCTATGGTGTTGGGCTTGCTTATGAGGGGAACTGGAACCCGCCGGGGACCGGGCGCCGCGGCGGCACGGACCTGTGGAAACTGAACGAAACGCGCGTAGCTTTGCTGCGGGCCCGCAGTTGCATCAATAGTTCAATCGAAGAACTCCACAGTCGCGGCCAGGACCTGATGACGCTGGCCCAGAAGGCGATTTCCGATCCGCTTTCGGAAGCGCTGGCCTTTTCGTCGACATTGATTGAAAAAACCGTGTACCGCAAGACCCGCAGCACCATGGATGATCTGGTGAAAGCCGTGCTCGTGCTGCTGGCGCTTTCGGTGCCGTTTGCCTTTGCCCTCGAGCGCCTGCTGATTGGCTCTACGATCGTCTATAAGCAGATCGCCTGGTTCGTGGGACTTTTCATTCTCACATTCCTCGTTCTCTACACCACGCACCCCGCATTCCGCATTTCGGCCACACCCATGGTGATCTTTCTGGGTTTTGCCATTATCCTGATGGCCACAATGGTGATTTCCATCATCATGCGAAAATTCGAGCACGAGCTCAAAGCTCTCCAAGGCATGAACCTGGGTGTCCATTCGGCCGACGTATCGCGATTCAGCACCATCATGGCTGCCATGAGCATGGGAATTTCCACTATGCGGCGCCGTCCGCTTCGCACCGCTTTGACCGCGGTTACCATCGTTCTGTTGACGTTTACCATTCTTTCGTTTGCCTCGTTCGGCGCGCTGACCGGCATTGTCCGCATCTATCTCTCGCCGCCTCCGGCCTACACCGCCGCGTTCATGCATAACCTTGAATGGACCGACCTGGATCGTGGACTGCTTTCGACCTGCCAGCTTCGCTGGGGCCAGGAGTCGGATGTAGCTGCACGGTTCTGGGTTGCACCCGTCCATGAAGAAAGCAAAGGATTGCTGGTCACCCGTTCCGACGGCGCCAAGCCGGTTATTCTGCGCGGATTGCTGGGAATCAGCGATCTCGAATTAGTCCGCCGCCGCGACATTGCCGAACTCCTGGGTTCGCCCCAGAGCTTGGCCGGTTCAATTTGGCTCAGCAAGTCCGTTGCCGGTCGAATCGGCGTTGGCGAAGGCGATATGGTGCTGCTGTGCGGCCGCATGCTGCGGGTGGGAGCGCTGATCGATCCCACGCAGGCCCTTGAAGTCAAAGACATGGATCGCAGCGACATTTTTCCGGTGAACTTCGTGGAGATGCAGGCTTCCCAGGGCTCTCAGTCCAAAACCAGCGAAGACGCCGCATTTAACCGAAACGTCCGGGCGGTGCAGGAAAAGCGGAACTGGACAAACCTTTCCAGCGAAGCCGTGGCCATTGTCTCCGCCGAAACCGCCATTGATCTTGGGGCCAGCCTGTATGCAATTTCCATCTATACGGCCGATGCCCGCAAAGCGATTGAAGTGGCCGAAGATCTGGCCCGTATGGTCACGCCAATCCCGGTGAATGCCACGCGCAACGACGGCGTGTTTGTTCATGTGTTGGGTCCCGTGCTGCAGGCCAGCGGCCTAAAGGACCTGATCTTCCCGATTCTTCTGGGCGGCTTGGTGATTTTTGGAACCATGTTGGGCTCCGTCTCGGACCGCGAAAAGGAAATCTACTCCTTCAGCGCTCTGGGTCTTGCGCCTCCGCACGTGGCCGGTCTTTTCTTTGCCGAATCGCTGGTATATTCGGTGGTCGGCGGACTGGGTGGCTATCTTCTGGCCAACGGGGTTGTGAAAATCCTGGGCATGCTATCCGAATACGGTCTTGTATCCGTACCCGAGATGAATTATTCCTCGTCCAACGCGGTTGTTACCATTCTCATTGTCATGGGCACTGTGCTGGTCTCGACCATTTACCCGGCCCTTAAGGCTTCCCGCAGTGCCAATCCCGGTATCATGCGCTCGTGGCGGCTTCCGGTGCCCGACGGCGACATCTACGACATTGTGTTTCCTTTTACCGTCTCGGGCTACGACATCACGGGCGTCGTCAGCTTTCTCAAAGAACACTTCAATAATTTCTCGGATACCGGCCTTGGCATCTTCATGGCCGAAAAAACGCAGATTGCGCGTCTTGACGGAGGCAGCCTTGGGTTGAATTCGAAACTGGCTCTGGCGCCCTTCGATCTTGGTGTGACACAGACATTTGAACTGCGCAGCACGCCCAGCGAGATCCCCGGTATCGACGAGGTGAAGATCCGGATTGTTCGTGTTTCGGGACAACCCAAAGACTGGCAGCGGCTGAACCGGGTTCTGCTCGACGAATTGCGCAAGCAGTTCCTGATCTGGCGTTCGATCAGTCACGACAGCATGGAAATGTACCGCAGCCGGACTCTTACGGAGTTGGGCGACGCGTCCGCGCAGGCTTAAAAGAGGAAACATGGCCGAGGAAAAGAAATTTAAACTGGACAAGGAGCTCGAAGAGTTCCGCCGGATCATGGAGCCACCTTCGACGTTTGAAGAGGGCTTCAACTGGATGTCATTCATGGGCGCTCTCTTTGTGGGCCTGCTCATGGTACCCGGCGCCGTTTATATGAGCCTCATGGCCGGCGAAGGTATTGGCGACACGGCACGTTGGGTCACGGTCATCCTTTTCATCGAAATTGCGCGCCGGGCCCAGCGCAATCTCAAGAAGGCCGAGGTCTTTGTTTTGTTCTATATGGTGGGCGCTGCCATGGCCATGCCCTTCAGCGGACTGCACTGGAACCAGTTTTTTATCCGCAGCGACTCTGCCTTGGCCTTCGGTCTGGCCGACCAGCTGCCGCTCTGGTTCGCGCCCCCGCCCAGCTCGGAATCGTACGTCAAACGCACATTCCTGCACTGGGACTGGCTGCCCGTGATTGGAATGGTAATTTTTTCGACCGTTGTCAGCCGCATCAATTTCATGATCTTGGGATATGGCTTTTTTAAAATCGCCAGCGATATCGAACGGTTGCCCTTTCCCATGGCACCCGTGGGTGCGGCAGGAACCGTGGCACTGGCTGAAGACATGGACGAAAAAGCGGCTGAGGACCGCGAAAAGAACTGGCGCTGGCGGGTCTTTTCCATTGGCGGTGCCCTGGGCCTTGCCTTTGGCTGCGTTTACCTGCTTCTGCCGATCCTTTCGGGCGCCCTTACGGGTTCGCCCATTACAATCATTCCCATTCCCTTTGTGGACTGGACATCGAAAACAGCCGCAATTCTTCCGGCCGTGCCCACAGGGATCGACCTTAATCTGTCGCATATCATCTGGGGAATGGTCATGCCATTCTACGCGGTGGTTGGCAAAATCGCGGGCCTGGGGATTACCATGGCTCTGAATCCGATCCTATACAAATTTCAGATCATGCAGTCCTGGCTCCCGGGCGACGACACGATTGCGACCAGCTTCAAAACGAATATTGATTTCTATTTCAGCTTTTCCATGGGCATTGCCTTGGCGGTTGCGCTGGTGGGTTTGTTCAAAGTTCTCGGTACGCTCTCCGCCAAGAGGCGCAAGGAAATGGCGGCGGGAACCGAGTTGACTCCGGACTATCTAAAACAGCGCGGCGACATTCCCAACTGGATTGTGATCGGGACCTATTTTGTGTTCACGATGGCCTATATCCTGTTCTCGGGGTGGCTGATCGATTGGCACAGAGGCGTAATGGCCGTCATGCTCCTTTTTGGATTCGTTTATACGCCCTTCATCAGCTATGTGACCGCGCGAATGGAGGGCATTGCGGGAATGCAGGTCAATATCCCCTTTGTCCATCAGGCTTCCCTGATTTTAAGCGGCTACCAGGGCGTGAAGGTCTGGTTTCTTCCCATTCCCATGGCTAACTACGGCGGCGGCGACGTGATTTTTTACCGCCAATGCGAGTTGACGGGAACCAAATTCAGCAGTATCTGGAAGGCACAGTTTATTCTATTGCCGATTATTCTTATCAGTTCGATTCTCTACATGAGTTACATCTGGGGGCTGGCTGAAATTCCGTCGACGGCATATCCGTATGCGCAAAAAATGTGGGAATTGAACGCGGCCAATAGTTGTATCATGTTCTCGGCCACAATGGGGGAATACTCGATTTTTGAGCAGGCATTCCGCTGGTCCTACGTGTTTGCGGGAACTGGAACCGGCCTGGCCTTGTTCGGATTGCTGAGCTGGCTGAGCGCTCCCATCTTTCTTACCTATGGCATGATCCAAGGCATTGGCAGCATGCCGCACGCTCTGATTCTCCAGTTCATGGGCGCTCTCATTGGGCGTCAGGTTTTCCATAAGAAAATGGGCCTGCGGTGGAGACAGTACTGCCCGGTGTTGGCGGCTGGATTCGGCTGCGGAATGGGCCTTGTGGCCACGCTGGGTGTGGGGATCACGTTCCTGGCCAAGGCGATCATTCAAATGCCATTCTAAAAAAGTTGTGAGTGGTGAGATTCGGGTTATGAGTCAGAAAAGGAACGAGAGAAGGTGAAGAAAGAGGCAAGACAAGAACAGAAACAGAATCGTCGCTGATTACCGAATTTCCCAAATAGGCAACCATGAAAGAAGTTCTCATCCGTATCCGCAATCTCAACAAGGTCTTCAACCTTGGCAAAATGACCGTGCATGCTCTCAAGGACATCAATCTCGATATTTACACGGGCGAGTATCTTTCAATCATGGGGCCTTCGGGTTCGGGCAAGAGTACGCTGTTCAATATGGTTGGCGCTCTGGACCGGCCTTCTTCGGGCGAAGTGAAAGTTCTCAATATCGACCTGACCGACCTTTCCAGCCGTGAACTGGCCTATTTCCGCGGCAACCATATTGGCTATGTGTTTCAATCATACAATCTGATACCGGCCTACAGCGCCATCGATAACGTGGCCATGCCGCTCATCTTCAGTGGACGTCCCTATAATGAAGCCGTGGAGAGGGCCAAGGAAGTCCTCGAACGCGTTCAGTTGGGTCACCGCATGACTCACCGGCCGGACGAGCTCTCGGGCGGCCAGCAGCAGCGCGTGGCCATTGCCCGCGCCCTGGCCAATGAGCCCTCCATTATTTTGGCGGACGAGCCGACAGGCAACCTGGATCTGCACACCGGCGAGGAGATCATTCGCCTTCTCAAACAGTTGAGCACCGATGACGGTGTGACCGTGATCACGGCCACCCACGATCACAAGATGCTCGATGTCTCCACCCGGATCCTTTGGATCAAAGATGGCGGTGTGGACAAGATTCAGATGCGCGAAGAACTCAATATCCGGGTGGGCGGCGTTACCCCGCACGGAAACAAAGAGAAGTCCGGGAAGTAGTTCTCGGTTCGCGCGTATCCGCTTCCGCTCACTGGTAGTGCCCCCCCAGCCTTAATTCTTTTTTTCCGGCAACTATTCAGCCTGGCCTTGTCATTTCGAGCGAATGCGAGAAATCTTTTTGTGAGCGAGCAAGGATTTCTCCTCGAAGACTTGTCGAAATGACAGATTCATTGCCTGGAAGCCAATAATTGCTTTTTCCAACAAGATTTCGATTCGGGAATTACCGGGCGATCGCTGCCCTCAGCCGTTCCATCGTGCGGGGGAAGACCTTCTCCTCCGTATGGGGCAGAAACAGGGCGCCGGTGTACTGGTGCATGTAGGAAGGATCGGTATTGAGTTCGAAGTAGCTCATCCGGTTCGCCAGCTCCGCCTGTTTATTGCGGTACGATTCCGATAGCAGGCACATTGCCGAACCGGTCAGCGAAGAGTTGCCGATATAGTGATACCGGTCCAGCGGCAGCTCCGGCAGAAGCCCGATTAAAATCGCCTTTTCAAGGTCCAGAAATCGTCCAAAACCACCGCCGATAAAGACATTGTGCAGGTCCTCAACTGACATCCCCACCCGCTCCAGAAGTAAAGCGCAGGCTGCATAAATGGCGGCTTTGGCCCGGATAACGTTTTCGATATCCGTTTCGCTCACAAGTATGGGCTTCCCGGTTCCGCTCTGGCCCGCGTCGGCCAGAACATACCAAGCGCGCCTTCCCTCCACGATAATGGACGGATTCTTACGGGAGCGGTTCAGTTTCCCCGCCTGATCCATCCATCCGCTCACAAGCAGGTTGGCCAGAAGGTCGATGATTCCCGAGCCGCAGATTCCCGCGGGCGGGCCGTTGGCGATGGTTCGAATCCGGGGTTGCCCGGATGCCGGATCCACCTCAACCTTGTCAATGGCGCCCAGGGAGGCTCGCATGCCGCACTCAAGTCCGCCACCCTCGAAAGCCGGGCCGGCCGAACAGGCACAGCAGAGCAGAAAATCCCTGTTGCCGATCACCATTTCCCCGTTGGTCCCGATATCGATGAAAAGACTCGTGTATTCTTTGTCGCGCGCCAGGTCGGTGCAGAGAAGGCCGGCGGTGATGTCGGCGCCCACATAGCTGCCTACGCAGGGAGACCCAAACAGGGGCGCTTCGGGCTCGATCTCGATTCCCACGTCACCGCAGCGCAAGGCAGGAAAATGATACAGCGTGGGCGTGTAGGGCTCCAGGCGAATGTGCTCGGGATTTAGTCCCAGGAGCAGATGCATCATGACCGTGTTGCCCGATACGGCGGCAGCGCAGACCTGGCCGGGTGTAATGTTGCGGGCCTGGCAAACTTGGGCGATCAAAGCATTGATTGTGGATAGCACGCGGGACCTCAGGTCATCGAGGCGTCCGGGCTTCTGGGCATAGTTGATCCGGCTGATGACATCCAGGCCGCAGGGGATCTGGCTGTTGTAGTCCGTGCGTGTCTCCAGATCGCGCCCGCTGGACAGGTCCAGCAGCTGAACAGCCACGGTGGTTGTGCCCACATCAATGGCTACGCCCAAAAGTGGAGCTTGTGCCCGGCCCGGTTCGATCCGAATCAATCGGCTCCACTCTCCCTGGCGGGAGAGAGTCACGCACACCTCTCCGCTCCGCTCTCGAACCGCGGATGCGGTCTTGCGCAAGACCGAAAGCGGGAACTCGGGTGCCAGAATTCCGGTGTAGGGTTTCAGGGCAAGCGCAATCCGATCCACATCCGAATGACCATCCTCCAGGCGCGGCGCCGGTACGCTCAGTGTCATTCTTTGAACCAGTGGTCTCAGTTCAATTCCAGCTTCATGGTGCTTGGGAAGCGGACCGGCTTCGGCAAACTGTCCGGCTTGGTACCCCAGTGCCGACGGGATTTCCACGACCAGATCGGTCTCGGCCACACGGCTTCGGCAGGCCAGAACATATCCTTCTATGGCGGCTTCGGCGGGTAGCACACCCGAATCGCCGTCCACTTTTCCCGCGATGATCTTCACCCGGCACTTGCCGCAGGTCCCTTCACCTCCGCACGGAGTCTCGACTTCAACACCGGCCAATCGAAAGGCCTGGATCAATTCGGTCCCGGAATCAACCGCGATGCAGGAGCCGCCCGGCACAAATTCTATCTTGGGCATAAAAGGAAATTAGGAAATTTCACGTGCGCGAGGCGAGAACAACTCTCCCGGCACAGTACAAAATGGTACTCCGCAGGTACAAATTGAATGAATCGGTGTATTGCTGCAAATGTCCTTTGCCCAACCGCATCCGAAGATCTCCGCATAACTTGAAATCGAAGGCGCGCACAGCCCACAGAAACATGTGAAATTATGTGCAAAAACAACGATTCCAGGAGTGCGGTTGATCCGACTATCGCCTTGGAAGCCGCAAAAACCGAATTTCCGTTTTCCACATTAACGAGATTGTGATGTGTTTTTTCTATTATGCTTATTTACAATGTCTTGCACTATCACGAGTTGAGTGTTCTTTGAATTTTCAATATATTGTTAACAACGTGGATATGTGTGTAACTGGGAGTATTTGTAAATAGTTGTGAGGGTAATATACCGTTGCTCTGCGGTACCGTTCTGTAGATAGAATTGAACCGGTCATTATTGATTAAGAATCAGCCCATGATTTCGGCCGATTTTCATCGCCACTTCAGGTTTCCCAATAATTGATCTGCTATTTAGAAATATGGTAGTTTTGATGTCTTTCTCAACAGGAGGTCCACCCTAATGGAATCCCAATTGCAGAACCTTATCGAAAAGATCCGTTCGGACGGAATTGCGGAGGGGCAAAAACAATCTCAGGAAATTCAGGGCAAGGCACAAGAGCAGGCAAAACAAATTTTGAGACAGGCCAAAGAAGAAGCCTTCCGAATCATCAATGAAGCAAGCGATGAAGCCAAGCGGACCGAAGAAGCCGGAAAGAAGGCGTTGGAGCAGGCCGGCCGAAACCTGATCCTGTCATTGCGTAAGAGCGTTGCAGCGCTTTTCGACCGAGTTCTGCAGGAGAGCGTGGCCGACCGCCTGACCCCGGAAACAATGGCTTCGATGCTTGAAAAAATAGCCGGCCAACTTGAATTGAAAGGCGAAACTGGAAAAGAACTGGAGCTGTTGCTTGGAAAAGAAGCGGCCAGAGACCTTGAAGACGGGCTTCTCAAGAAACTCCAGAAGCGCCTTCGAACCGGTATTACGATCCGGCCACTCGACAACGTTTCCGCCGGATTCTGGGTGGGCGAAAAAGGCGGCAATGCATTCTACGATTTTACGGATAAAGGAATTGCCGAGGTCCTTTCAAAATACCTGAACCCACGCCTGGCGGGATTGCTGCGGGAGAAAGCAGAAAATTGATGGATAAAAAAGCGTGCCCTTCGACTCCGCTCAGGGTACGTCCGTTCAAGCTTCATACTTATAAATTGTTGAAGAATGTTAAAAATATGAGCCGCGTTGACGTATGAGCTCTCACTATTATTTCCTGGCATCACTTCCAATGCTGCGATTTCCGCAGAAGCCTCCCATAAAGGGGACCGCATTTCTGGAAGACTGTCTCCGCCTGTCGTCCATGGAAGACTACAATCGAGTTGCCCGTGCCCGGATTCTTCAGCCTTCGTTGGCAGGGGACGATAGCGTTTTTGGTTTTTATCAGCAAAGCGAATTCGAGCTTCGCAACGAGCTCGCAAGAATCCGGGGCAAGAGAACGGGCCGCGATAGCGAGGCGTATCTGCGCAAAGATGCGATCAATCCGGCCTGGGTCGGCCGTCTGCGCGAGGTTCTTGAGGAGGCTTCTCCCCACAAGGCGGAGGTCCTGTTTTCGCAGATCCTCTGGTCGATTCTGGATGAGCTTCTGGTGGGACACCACTTCGATACCGCATCGCTGGTGATTTATTATTTGAAGCTCCAGATTCTGGAGAGAATCGCATTGTTCGATCTTGAAATTGGAAAACAAAAATTGGAATCGATACTGAACGGAGTAACTCAGCATGGCAACTAAAGGAAAAATCGTTGGAATTAATGGACCTATGGTGTCGGTGCAGTTCGATACCAGTGTGCGCCAGAACGAAGTGGGTTACGCGGTGATGGGCCAGACCCGGCTTAAAGCGGAGGTGATTCGAATCTCCGGCAGCCGCGCCGAAATGCAGGTGTTTGAGGAAACCGGCGGACTGCGGGCCGGTGATCCGGTTGAATTCACAAGCGAGCTGCTCTCCGCCGAGCTGGGCCCCGGCCTTTTGGGCGGTGTGTACGACGGCTTGCAGAATCCGCTCCCGGAGCTGGCCGAACAATGCGGGTTCTTTCTGGAAAAAGGCGTATACTTGCGTGCCCTTCAAGCCGAACGGGAATGGGATTTCACCCCTCTTGTTTCCATGGGCGCCAAGGTAAAAGCCGGAGACAGCCTGGGCCGGGTCCCGGAAGGGATCTTCCAACACAGGATCATGGTTCCCTTCGATCTTCAGGGCGAATTCGAGGTGGCTAAGATCGTTTCGGCCGGAAAGCACAAGATCGATGATTGTATCGCCGTCCTAAAGAATGCT
This sequence comes from uncultured Fibrobacterota bacterium, assembly GCA_964455935.1. GTDB lineage: Bacteria > Fibrobacterota > CAYVZU01 > CAYVZU01 > CAYVZU01 > CAYVZU01. The sequence goes on along the minus strand of CAYVZU010000005.1, from coordinate 7,496 downwards.
CAGGGCACAACCCGTGAATTGACCATGTGCTTCAGTTGGCCCGTCAAGGTCCCCATCAAGGCCTACGAAGAACGATTCATGCCCGAAAAGCCCCTTGTGATCGGCACTCGGATTATCGACACATTCTTCCCGGTTGCCCGCGGCGGAACCTACTGCATTCCCGGGCCGTTTGGCGCAGGCAAAACGGTTCTTCAGCACGTGACCAGCCGCTATGCCCAGGTCGATGTTGTTGTGGTGGCCGCCTGCGGCGAGCGCGCCGGTGAGGTCGTTGAACTGCTGCGTGAATTCCCGCATCTGATCGACCCGCGCACAAACCGCTCCCTTATGGAACGGACAATCATTATCTGTAATACCAGTTCGATGCCCGTGGCCGCGCGCGAGGCCTCCGTCTATACGGCGGTCACAATGGCGGAGTATTACCGTCAAATGGGATTGGATGTTCTGCTCTTGGCCGACTCCACTTCGCGCTGGGCCCAGGCCATGCGCGAGATGTCGGGCCGGCTCGAAGAAATTCCGGGTGAAGAAGCCTTTCCGGCCTATCTCGAATCGCGCATTGCATCCTTTTACGAACGGGCCGGTCTGGTGCGTTTGCGCGACGGAAGCTCCGGTTCCGTGACCGTCGGCGGCACGGTGAGTCCGGCCGGCGGAAACTTCGAAGAGCCGGTCACGCAGGCCACCCTTAAAGTGGTGGGCGCTTTTCACGGACTGTCAAGAGAGCGCTCCGATGCCCGGCGGTTTCCCTCCATTCATCCGCTCGACAGTTGGAGTAAATACAAGGGCGTAATTGCCAAAGACAAAGTCGAATCCGTGCGCGAAATCCTTTTTGAGGGTGACGAGGTGCGCCAGATGATGAAGGTGGTGGGCGAGGAGGGGACGTCCATGCATGACTTCGTTGTCTACTGCAAGGCCGAGTTGATCGATTCGGTTTACCTGCAGCAAAACTCATTCGATGCAGTCGATGCCTTCTGCTCCGAAGAACGTCAGAACTACGTCTTCGATTTCCTGCGCATGGTCGTGGACAAACCCATGGAGTTCAGCGACAAGGCCGAAGCGCGAAGATTTTTTAGCGGTCTGCGCCAACACTATCTCGACTGGAACTATTCGGCCTGGGCCTCGGACGACTTCAAGAAAAATGAGGCCGAGCTTCGAAAGATGATCGAAGGGGTGAAAGAACATGTATAAGATTTACAATCGCATTCTTTCGGTAATCGGTAATGTCATTACTGTTTCGGCCGAGGGAATTCAGTACGGCGAACTGGCCGAGGTTACGACGCGGCACGGTCAATCGCTGGCCCAGGTAATCCGCATTGAGGGCGACAAGGTGCATTTACAGGTCTTTGCGGGCGGTCGGGGTGTTTCCACGGCTGACCAGGTCCGGTTTCTGGGCCATGCCATGCAAATCTCTTTCTCCGAAAATCTGATGGGTCGTATTTTCAATGGCAGCGGCCGGCCAATGGACAATGGCCCGGCTCTCAGCGAAAACCTGGTCGACGTGGGCCGGCCTTCGGTGAACCCATCAAAGCGCATCATTCCCAAGCGCATGATCCGTACCGGCATCCCAATGATCGACGTGTTCAACTCATTGGTGGTTTCGCAGAAACTCCCCATCTTTTCGATCTCCGGCGAGCCATACAATCAACTGCTGGCTCGCATTGCGCTCCAAGCCGAGGTCGACATCATTGTGCTGGGCGGTATGGGACTCAAATACGACGATTATCTGTTCTTCCGCAACGAACTGGAAAGCGGCGGCGCCTTAAGCCGGTCCATTTTCTTTGTCCATACTGCCGCGGATCCCATTGTCGAAGCCCTGCTTGTGCCCGACATCTCGCTGGCCGTTGCCGAGCAATTCGCTCTTCAGGGCAAAGACGTGCTGGTGCTCTTGACCGATATGACCAACTTCGCCGATGCCATGAAAGAGATTGCCATCACCATGGAACAGGTACCTTCAAACCGCGGCTATCCCGGCGATCTCTACACTCAGCTTGCCAAGCGCTACGAAAAGGCCGTGGACTTCGATAGCGCGGGCTCCGTCACAATCCTGGCCGTTACGACCATGCCGGGTAATGACGTGACCCATCCGGTTCCGGACAACACGGGTTACATCACCGAGGGACAGTTCTATCTTCACGGCGGACGTATTGACCCCTTCGGGTCTTTAAGCCGGCTCAAGCAGCAGGTCAATAAAGATACGCGGGAAGACCATCGGGCCATTATGGACGGCATGATTCAGCTTTTTGCCGCATACCGCGAGACCATGGAGAAACGCTCGATGGGTTTCCGCATGAGCGATTGGGACAAGAAACTGCTGGAGTATGGCGAGTTGTTCGAGAAGCAACTGATGGATCTTTCAGTCAACATCCCCCTGGAGAAGGCCTTGGACTTGGGCTGGAACATCATGGCCCGATGCTTCGAGCCAAACGAGGTCGGGATTCGGTCCGAACTGGTAAGCAAATTCTGGCCCAAGGATGTCCAGAAAGTTGGGAAAAACGAATTGGAAGAGGCTGCCCAGGTCCATGCCGGCGGCCCCCACCTGGAATCCATGGCCACCGCCCCTACGGGAATCGATACGGATATTCCGGAGCATGGGGTGGAGAAGAAGTAGTCGTGAGTCGTGAGTGAAAGGCAATAAGACGCAGAAAAACAGACCACCCTCACCTTTGTCCTCTCCCTTTGAGGGGAGAGGAAAGAGCCCCTCGCCCCTCCGCGGAAGAGGGTAGGGTGAGGGGGAAGAATTATGGGAAAAACCAAACTCACAAAGAACGAGCTCAAGCGCCAGAAGGACCTGCTTCGGCGCTATCAACGCTATCTGCCCACCTTGCTGCTTAAGAAGCAGCAGCTTCAAATCGAACTGCGCAAAGTCAGCGAATCGTTGCGAGATAGAGAAAAGGCCTTTAAAGCCAGGCGGGCGCAAATCGATGAATGGGTGGCGGTCCTTGCTGAAGAAGTCGGGCTGGCGCAGCTTATTTCCATCGAGAAAGTTGAAGCATCGCAGACCAATATTGCCGGTGTGGACATCCCGGTCTTTCGCGCTGTCCGGTTTGCGCCCGTTAACTACGATTTGTTTGCGAAGCCGCTTTGGGTCGATGCCGCGGTCATGGTGCTTCGCGAACTGATCCAGTTGCAGGAAGAAATTCGAATCCTTAATGAGCAGCATAACCTGCTCCGCGCGGAATTGACAGTAACCTCGCAGCGGGTGAACTTGTTTGAGAAGGTGAAGATCCCCCAGGCCAAAGAGGGCATCCGCACGATCCAGATCTATTTGGGCGACCAGCAGACCGCGGCCGTGGTTCGGGGCAAGATCTCCAAGAACAAACTGATACAAAAAGCAGCAATGCAGGAATAAAGTAAAGGTAATTACTCACGTCTTTGGAAGGAAAATGGAACCACAGAGAACACTGAGGCCGGAGAAGAAGGAGCACAGAGAAGAGTGAAGTCTTTCTGGTGCAAACCTGCGCCAGAACGAACTCCTCTGTGTGCCTTTCTTTCGACCTCCGTTTTCACTCTGTGCCCTCTGTGGTTTCATAGAAAGAGCGGCTATGATTGTCAGCATGAAACGAATCACCATTGTGGGACTTGCCCCGGAGCAGGAGAACATCCTTCATCAGCTCCGGCAATTGGGGATCGTGCATATTCACCACATCAAGCCGCCGGAAGGCGCCTCTCTGGAAAAGACCCGGGAGGGACTTACGCACGCTGAAACCGCACTGCGCGTGCTTCCGGTGTCGCACGGACAGGCTTCCACTGCATTTCAGGAGACCGATGCGGCAGTACTGGCAAGGCAGATATGGGAAATCGAAGCGCAAATCAAAACCTCGGGCGACGAGTTGGCGACCTTGGAGCGAGAGGCCGCCAAAGTCTCTGTTTTTGGCGATTTTCAGCCGGACACTCTTGCGCAACTGGCGGGGAAGGGGATTGCCCTGCGGCTATACGAAATTTCCTCGGACCGGGTCGCGCAGATCCCGGCCGGGGTTGTCTATTCAATTCTGGCGCGTCCCAAGGGCAAGGTGATTTTTGCCGTTGTGCAGTATGGGAAGCATATTGAATTGCCGTTCTCACCAATTCCTGTTCCCGAGCGATCCTTTGGCCAGGTGCAGCAAATCATTGCCGCAAAGAAGGCGCATATCTCCGGGCTTGAGAAGAAGCTTTCGGAGTTGGCTTCCTGCCGCGGCCACATCGAAAATCATCACCTGGAGCTGCAGAACCGGCTGGAATTCGAGCAGGTACGCCACGGAATGGGCGCGCACGAAAGCCTGGTTTATCTTCAGGGATATTGTCCCGCGCAGGATGTCGCCAGCCTGACACGGGCTGCGCAAGAGCATTCCTGGGCCTTGCTGGCCGAGGAACCCTCAAGCACCGATGAACCGCCCACGCTGATCAGAAACCCGTTTATCATCCGCATTATTCAACCGGTGTTTCGCATCATTGGAACAGTGCCCGGCTACCGGGAATTCGACATTGACCTTTGGTTCCTGATTTTCTTCAGCATTTTCTTTGCCATTCTGGTTGGTGATGCGGGATATGGGACCCTTTACCTCCTCGGAACCGCGGCGGCACATTGGAAGCTTGGCAAGAAGATTAAGCAGAAGGAGCCCTTTTTCCTCCTGTATCTGCTGGCTGTGGCGACAATGGTATGGGGCGGCATGTCCGGCGTCTGGTTCGGCCAGGAATGGATCTCGAAGCTGTTTCCGTTCAATCGTTTTGTGGTGCCTTCGCTGTATGGTTTCTCCAGTGTGAGTCAGAACACCGTCATCCGGCTCTGCTTTGTGCTTGCCGTAATCCATCTGACTCTTGCGCACACCATTGCCGCAATCCGCGTTTTTCCCAGCCTCCTGGTTGTGGCTCAAGTCGGATGGATTTCATTCATGTGGGGCGTTTACTTTCTCGCCCGCTTTCTTGTGTTGGGAGAGGCCCTTCCTCCGGCAACCCGATACCTATTGGCTGCGGGAATTGCATTGGTCCTCTTTCTTGGAAGTCCGCAAAAGACGGTATGGGAGACGCTCAAACAGGCATTGTCCAATTCCCTCAATACGGCTCTAGGCTTTGTGAGTGCATTTGCCGACACCATCTCCTACATCCGCCTCTTCGCCGTGGGACTGACCGGATTGGCCATCTCGCAGAGCTTTCAAAGCATTGCCATGCAGGTTGGGTTTAACAACGTGTTTACCGGGCTTGGCGCAGCTCTCATATTGTTGGGCGCGCACTCGCTCAACATTGCTCTGGGGCTGATGTCCGTCCTCGTGCACGGCTTGCGGCTGAATATGCTGGAATTCTCGGGCCACTTGGGAATTCAGTGGTCCGGCTATGGATATAAACCATTCAAGAAGATCGAACGGGAATAATTTTCAAGGAGGTTGGGATGGATGCAACTGTTTTGGGGATTGCCGCGGCGGGTGCCGCATTGGGGCTTTCCGCCGCGGGTTCGGCGCTGGGAACCGGCTATGCCGGTATGGCGGCCGTAGGGGCCTGGAAGAAATGCTTCGCGCAGGATAAGCCTGCGCCATTCATTCTCATCGCCTTTGTCGGCGCGCCGCTCACACAGACGATTTACGGGTTCATTCTCATGAACACCATAATGGCCACCTCCAAGACCATGGCCCAGGCAGGGGCGCCGGCGACCCAGTTCCTTTTTCTTCTAATAGGCGCCATTATGGCCGGAACCGCGATTGGGGCCTCGGCTCTCTTTCAGGGCAAGGCCGCGGCTTCGTGCTCCGATGCCATGGCCGAAACCGGCAAAGGATTCGGAAACTACCTGATGGTCTTGGGCGTGATCGAAACCGTGGCGCTCTTTACCATGATCTTCATGATGGTTACGCTGGGGAACTTGGCGTAGATATAGATTTCCCTGGTGGCGGAGAGGGGCGTAGTGCATGCTTCGCCCTTCGCGCATTTGAACCTGGCACGCTTTTTTGGTAGTTTTCTCTCCTTGCTGGAGATGATGTTTTATGACTCTAACCGCCGTATTTCAGAAGGTGAAAGAAGGATATATCGGCTTTGCCGAGGAATTGCCCGGTGCCAATACCCAGGGGGCGACCTTGGCGAAGGCAAGGGAGAATCTTAAAGAGGCAATTACGCTTATTCTGGAAACGAACAGGCATCTGGCAGAAAAGGCCATTCTGGGGAAATCAGCATCGCCGCATTATGAAGCGTAGGGATCTAATCCCGCCATTTTGATTCGTCTGCTCCCCGTAATTATTTTCATTTTCATGAGAATTTCCCATTTCCCTGGGCATTCCCGCTTGTTGCTTTGCGTCTTGACTGCCTTGGCGCTATCGCAGCCTTCTTGGGCCGCTTCCTCCAAAGACAAGAACAAGAGAGCGCCTTCGGCGGACATTTCGGCTGGCGTACCGTCTTTTTCAATGCCCAACTTGTCGCGAGGACAATCAGACGACGAAGCTTACGATTTTGCCGTGGATCCGTCGACTTACGTCCTGGGTCCGGGCGACCGTATTGGTATTGATGTCATAGGTGAGACCTATCTAGGCTTCGAATGCGATGTCAACCCGCAAAATGGCATCGTGGTTCCGGAAATCGGTTTTATTCCGGCCGGAAATCGTACTATTGATGAATTCAAGACACTACTCTTTCCCAAGCTCCGCAAGTCGCTTCGATTCGACTCCATTGCCGTATATCTGATTGAAGCCAAGCGCGTGCGCATCACCATTCTAGGTGCGGTGAAGGAACCTGGCGTTCATATCCTTAAGTCACCGGCACGCCTCAGCAATGCCTGCGAAACGGCCGGGCTTCTGCCTTGGGCTCGCCGTGATTCCATTGTGGTACGCCGCGAAGGCAAAGAACAGGTTATCGAGCTCTCTCGCTTCTATTCCGAAGGCGACCCTGCCTGCAATCCCATGATTCCCACGGGTGCCGCAGTTGTCGTCTCCTCTGCGCTTGAGAATAATCAATGCATTCTGCTCGAAACGCAGTCGTTCTTTACGCCCGTTGCCATTGGAAAAGCAACGCGGGTGTGCGATCTTCCGCTGCTTTTTCCCGAAGGATTCGGTAACTTCTCGCAGACACATGTCTCGGTCCGCAATTCGGGTGGCACACGCTCTCTGGAAGGCTACACGCCGTACCCACTTTCACCGGGCGATACAGTCTCGATCCGGTCCACCGATTCCAAAGTCTATGTCTCAGGCATGGTTGCTGTTCCGGGTTCATACGACTATTCGCCGTCGATGACCTTGCACCAGTACGTCGGCATCGCCGGGGGGGTCCTCGCGAACGGCAGCCTTTCGGGAACGCGTGTTTATCGTGATGATCGGCAGATCCGGCTGGGCCGAAACGATCCGCTTCGGCCGGGTGATGTGGTGCAGGTACCGGTACGGAATTTGTCGAAATTCTCAGAATACCTGGGAATCATATCCGGGCTCGCTTCACTGGTTATGGTTTACGCGTTGGTGGCCAATGGTTCTAATTGATTTCATAATTGTCCTTCTCCGGAATCTCCGGAAGATCCTCGCCTTCTCGTTTGGGCTGGCGGCAGTTCTTTTCCTCCT
>CAYVZU010000004.1:0-71080 GCA_964455935.1 uncultured Fibrobacterota bacterium | reverse complement strand
ATAGATAGGTTCTGTGAGAGGCTGGAGGGGCAGATCCTCCGGCCTACTCGACCCAAGCTCTTATAGGCTCTGGAAGAGCAAAATTTTGAGCATTATATAGCAGTACAGAGAATTTGGCCAACGATCGAACTCGGGTTAAGCGGTTCCGCCATTAAGTTCCCGCTTTGCCGCCAGCGCGGGCCAGGCCTGGGTGGGATCCTCCTCGATACAACGTTGCAGCAGTCTCCTCTCTCTTGGTTGATTCCCCCGTGCCCGGTGCAGACCGGCCAGCAGGAGGAAAAATTCCGCGCGCACCATCGCCGGGAATGGCATCCGCTCCTCCGCTTCTTCACCATTATCCCGGGAAAGGGCAATGGCCAGGTCGGAATAGAAGCGGTATCTCTCCGCTGGAAATCTCCGGGCCACCCGTGTCCAGATTTCTTTCGCCTCCCCGGGCCTGCCCGCGATCTCCGTCAGAATGCCGGCCTTGATCGCGGCCTCAGCATCGTCGGAACTTGACTCATTGGCAGCGGCCTGGGTCAAAATCGAAGCCGCGGCCTCAAACCGGCCGGAAAGAAAGGCAACCGCATAGCGTGCCCGGCCCATGCCGGCTGATTGGGGGCAGAGCGCACCTGCCGCGGCGATCAGCTCCTCGGCCCGGGGCGTCTGCCCAATGGCAGCCAGGATGGTGGAGGCTGTGAATAGCGCGAAAGCACCCTGTTCTTTGGAAATGGGAAATTTTTCGGGTATGGCTTTTAGGACTCCGACGGCTTCATCGATTCTACCCCGTGCGCGAAGGTTTGTTGCCCGTGCCAATTCCGCTCGAAGCAGGAGAAAAGGATCCCGGGTTCGCCTGCACAGATCCACAATGGACTGCTCGGACTCGGCAATTTTGCCTCGAACGGTCAATGCATAGAAGAGCGTGCATTGATGGGTGAGGGAGGTGACCGGATCGGGCGCGTCCTGGACCAGTTGCTGCAGAAGTTCCTGCGCGTCCCTGTGCGCACGAACCCGGAGATACTCCAAAGCAAGTTCCGTTCGGGCGCGGTACAGATAAATGGAACCGGGCGCTTCCTGGTCGCACAAGGCCTGGAATACGGCAATGGCTTTCTCGTGAAATCCCCGCCCGCCTAAATCTTTTGCGGCACCATGGGCAATCATCCGTGCGTCTTCGATGGTGCTTTTGTCGCCAAAGAGGGTTTTGATATCCGCGATCAAGCCTTCGGTGTCGTCCCTCGCGGCCCAGGTTTCGAGTCGGCCCAACTGCGACCGCAGCCACCAGAAGTCCTCCTTCGCAGCCGGCACCACCATTTCAAGCCATCTCCGGGCTTGTTCCGGTTCGCCCTCCCGAAGAAAACACATTCCGATTTTGTACCGCAGTTCCATTGCTTCTTCCGGACCAGCCGGACCCGTCTCAAGGTAACGGGTGAAGAACTCGCGCGCCTTGGAGAAAAGGGAAAGAGCATAGAACGCATCTCCCTGTCGAATGGTCGGCGCGAACCAGAGAAAACCCTTATCCTGGACCTGGAACTCGTCCATTTCAACACAGAGGCGCCACGCGCCGAAAACAAACCTGCTGCGCATCGCATACGGCGGAACAAAGGAGCACCGGACCGCAAATACCTCTTTCTGCTCAATTAGAAGCCGGAGCCGGTCATGAATAAATTCAACCGTGAACCAGGTCCAGACCCCTTCCTGCACAACAGCATTGGTGCTCCACTTTTCACCGCCGTCCTGGCGCAATTCGCCGTAGGGGAATCCAGTGGAAGCCACTGCAAACTCACAGAATGTCCGGCTGCCCTGTTCGTCCTGCAGATCAAGCAGAAGGTGTCCTCCGTTGAGTCCTTCAACGGAAATGCGCGCGCGCAAAGACAGACGGAAGTTCTCCGGCAAAGGCCGATTAAGGGCCAGCCGAAAGTCTTCAGCTCCGCCGCCTGCGATCGCCCGGTCAAGGATGCGCCATTTTCCGGATAAAGGACTCCAGTCCGGACCCAATTCCGGACCGCTGAAAACGTAGCGCAAATCCGGACGAGCTCTTCCCAGTTCCACGCCATCATGTCGGCCGGGGGAGAGGGGGGGCGGTTCCGTTGCCTGTTTGCGATACTGGTTGGGGGTCTGTCCCGTCCGATTGCGGAAAGTTTTTGCGAAATGCGTATAGCTGTTGAATCCTGCTTCAAACGCCACCTCGGTTATCGTGAGATTCGTCACGCGGAGGAGCTCCATGGCCCGTTCGACCCTCAGTCGGAGCACGTGCGCGGCCACGCTTTCGTGCAACACGCGATGAAACGCTTGGCAGACATGCCGGGGACAGAATCCTGTGCTGTGGGCGATCTCAGGCACGGAGATAGAGGAAGGAAGATGACTCTTTATATACTCCAGAGCCTGAAAAACGATCTTCTCATATTGGGCAGGTCTCATTAATTCCTAAAATAATATATTTAGAATCCAAAACATTGATGCTGGATGGGACAGATCGTGGTATATTGGTTGGGAACAAGAATAAAAGGAGGTACCATGATTCGCCCGGCTGTCCTGATCTGTGTGGTTTTTTTTGCGCAAGTTTCCCTCGCCCAGGGCGTGGTTACGGAAGCATTCAAGGTTCCCAACGGCTCGATCACAATCGACGGCTCGCTTTCGGAGGCGTTCTGGTCGAGCAGTCCAATCAATACCGTCGATCAATCCAAGCTAACTGAGGGTACAACCGATGGCAACCAGGACTGTTCTGCGCAGTTTGTAGCGCTCCATGATGATTTGGGGGTTTATATCGGCTGCAAGTTCTTTGATGATATTCACAATGCGCCGCATTCCATTTATCTCGAGGATGCGAATAATGGATACGATGATGACGGATTCCAATATGTCCTTGATAATTCTTACGAGGACGCGGTTGCCGGCGGCACCTACCAAAACGCCTGGACACTGGTAAGGGGATTTGCCAATACGGTTGCGGCCGACCAGTACGGCGGTTGGTGGGGCAGAGATGATGGATCGGGCAGAGGCTGGTCAACCGGCGTGTGGACCGTTCCAGAACAACAGGATAATGGCTGGACCGAGGTCTTTGCGTCCACCAACGGGCTTGATTTCGAAACAGAGATGCGCCTTTTCTGGAACGGGGCCGTTATGGGCCGGATCAGCGCCAAAGGCGCGGGCGGTACAATGGCCTTTGACTTGGTGGTCAACGATAATGATGGCCTGTTTTCCACCGAGACAAGGTTACGCTGGACAGGCCAGAACTGGACGTGGGGAGCCTCGCCAGCCCCAGTCGGCCAAATCGTGTTCCAGGGCATGGTCAATCTCAAGTCCGTGCGCCCTGCCATGCATTCCGTCAAGTATGCGTCGAAGACAGGCGTATTCTGTGACGTGCTGGGTCGCAGAGTTGATATGCAAAGGCCAGCCGCATGCCAGGTCCGTTTGATTTCCAATGCTCCTTCGAGAGCGAGAATGTTGACGATCAAATAAAGCTGTCCCCCCTGCCGGGCGCCGATGGTCGGCGTCCGGCCCCCTCTTTCCCCGCGGGGACGCCAAAAGGCAAATTGCGAACCAATTCAAATCCTCGGTTGGCTGTGAATGCAGAACCGCAAGATTTTGATGAAGCAAGGGTTAAAGGGTTCGCGGCGCATATCAGCAATGTGATATGAGCAAGAAGCCTGAAGCCCTTGATGCGCAAGAGATTGCGTGTTGTGCGCCGCATGCAACTGCGGATTTTAGGTTGAAGTGCAAACAGTGCAAATGTGAAGGAGTGCAGATGCTAAGAAAGTTTAACGATTTGAGGGATCTTTTCATTTGGCAAAAAAGCTTTGGAGCTGAGCCTGGAGATCTACAAAGTCAGTGCTGGCGACTCATTTTCTCGTGACTTTGGCCCGCGGATCAAATTCGTCGCTCGCCGGTATCGGATATGTCCAACATTGCTGAAGGTTTTGAAAGATTATAGTAATCAAGATATTGCCAGATTTTTGGCGAGGCATACTGAACGCCAAACTATAATTATGCTGCATTGGGTGTTCACCGCGGCAGCGTACCCTCTCCAGCAACATGTCGCAGAGCTGACAGTTAGAATGCTCAATCTTCAGAAATCAATAACCTAAAGCCTAATGCGTCAAAGGTGTTTCGAACTCCTTGGTGAGCCGCTGCGCTCCGGGCTACGTCAAATGCCTTTCAGGCACTACGATTTATCGGTACCGGGCAGCTTAGGCAATGACTCTATCTTTCCGCCGTGCCTGATTCAGCATCGGCTTTGACCGCGGCTCCGGTTTCGGCCTCGCCCTTTTTCTCTCCTGTTTTCTCGGGCGACAAGGCTTCCATGACCCGCTTGGCCTGCTGCAACTTCAGGTAGGGATCGGTCTCGGAGAGTTCGACGCTGATCTTGAGAGGCTTCTCATAGAGGAATTCGAAGGGCCGGCCGATGCGCTCGACGAGAATCCCCAGTTTTTTCTGCTCGGGCTCGTATTCTTTGGCAAACTCCAGCAGAAGCCGGTCGAAGCCAATGGCCACGCGGCCAAAGTAAAGCTGCCGGGCCACGAGTTTCATGGACATAATCGCCAGAAGCGAGCGCGCTTCCCTGGGCAATTCGCCAAACCGATCGCTTAGTTCTCCGGTCATCTGGTGCAGGCTCTCCAGGTTCTCGGCCTGCGAAATCTTCTGATACAAAGCCACGCGCTGCTCGCGGTCCTCGATGTAGGTTTCGGGCAGGAAGGCCTCGACATCGATATCCATCTTGGGCTGGACGGTAATAGCGGGGCCCTCGCCCTTGATCTCCTGCATGGTCTCTTTGAGGAGCCGCATATACATTTCGAAGCCGACAGCCGCGATGAAGCCGTGCTGCTCGGTGCCCAGGATGTTGCCGGCCCCGCGAATCTCTAGATCGCGCATGGCGATCTGAAATCCGGAACCCAGATCGGTAAACTGCTCCAGGGCCTTCAGCCGGCGCAGCGCGTCGTCGCGGATCAGCGAAGGGGGAGGGGTGAGCAGATACGCATAGGCTTGAACCGACGAGCGGCCCACGCGACCCCTCAATTGATATAGCTGGGCCAGACCAAAGGTATCGGCGCGGTTGACGATCAGCGTGTTGACGTTGGGGATGTCGAGACCGGATTCGATGATCACGGTCGAGACCAGCACATCGAACTGCCCCCGCATGAAGCTGTCCATGATCGTTTCGAGATCGTCTTCCTCCATTTGGCCGTGGGCTGTTGCCACCCGCGCCCCCGGTACCAGCCGCTCGACCAGCTGCGCCGCCTCCTCAATTGTGGCAACGCGGTTATATACGAAATACACCTGGCCCTGGCGCGACAGTTCGTGCTGAATGGCTTCGGCGATAATCTCTTCGTTGTATTCGGTTACGCGGGTCTGGACCGGCAGCCGGTTGAGGGGCGGGGTGTTGATGAGCGACACGTCGCGCACGCCCATCATTGACATATGGAGCGTTCGCGGGATGGGCGTGGCGGTCATGGAAATGACGTCCACATTGCTTCTGATCTGTTTGATTTTCTCTTTGTGCCGCACGCCGAATCGGTGCTCCTCATCCACGATCAATGTGCCCAGGTCTTTGAAGCGGATGTCTTTGGACAGCAGCCGGTGCGTACCGATGACGATGTTGGTGTCCCCCTGGGCGATCCGGGCGACAACCCGCTTTTGCTCCTTGGGCCCCACAAAGCGGCTCAGCATTTCGATCTTTACGGGAAAGTCGGCCATGCGCTCCCGGAAGGTTTGCAGGTGCTGGGCCGCAAGAATCGTGGTGGGAACAAGCACGGCCGTCTGCTTTCCCTCCATGACGCACTTAAACGCCGCGCGCATGGCCACCTCGGTCTTGCCGAAACCCACGTCGCCGGCGATGAGCCGGTCCATGGGATGCGGCTTCTCCATATCCATTTTGACCTCGGCGATGGCCTTGACCTGATCGGCGGTCTCTTCGTAGATGAACGCGTCCTCAAACTCCTTTTGCCAGTGCGTATCGGGGCCGAAGGCATATCCGGGTTGGAATTTGCGTTTTGCATAGAGTTCAAGCAGCTCGCGCGCCATTGCTGCGATTACTTGCTTGGCGCGCTCCTTCAGCTTTTCCCAGGCCTTGGTGCCCAGGTGCGAAAGCGTCGGGGGCGTGGCGTCCTTGCCTACGTATTTCTGAATACGGTCGAAGGATTCGACCGGCACAAAAAGCTTGTTGCCCTCGGCATAGACCAGGACCATGCAGTCGCGGTGGCCGTCACCGGTGGAGACCCGTTCGATTCCCGTGAACCGGCCTATGCCGTGATCCGCATGAACCACGTAGTCGCCCGGCGTGAGGGCCTCGAAGCTGGGAATGGAGACTCCGCCCTTGTAGCGCCGGTACTTAATTTTGCGGCTATAACGGCTGAAGATCTGATGATCGGTGTAAAGGGCCAGCTTCCACTCCTCGATCAGGAAGCCCTGGGTAATGGTGCCGATGAGCAACTGCACCCAGACCGCATCGTCGCCCAGCAGCTCCTCGAGGCGTTCGGCTTGTGCCCGGTTGTCGCACAGGACATGGACCGAAAAGCCATTGGCATGCAAAACCTTGAAGTCCTCGACAAACGAAGCCACCGCCGCCAAATACCGCGGCTGCTCTTTGACGGTGAAACGCACCGCGGGACTTGTCCCCGCGAAATAGCCAAACCGCGTGTTGCTATGGAGCCGCAGCTTTTCCTCCAGCTCAGGAATGTTCCACAGCAATTGGTCGGGAGGGGAAAAGAGCGGCATCCCGTGCGAGCGCGCTTTGGCATGGCACTGCGCATAGAGCCGCGCCAGTTCGTTATGGCGCTGCCGCCAGTCCAGGTTCGATTCCACTTCAAAGACCAGGCCCGGCTGGGGCAGGTAATCGAGGATCGAAGCGAAGTTGCGTTTGAACCAGCCCGCGTACCATTCCAGACCCGAATCCCGGGACTGCGATAAAAGCTTTCGCTCCAAATTCTTGATCGCGTCGCCTGCATCGGGTTCCGCAGCCATGGCGTCCAGGCCGGCCCTACGCTCGTCCTCATCCAGCATAAATTCCTGCAGCGGAAAGATCTGCGCGATTTCCAGGCGGTCCAGCGAGCGCTGGGAAAAAATGTCGAACTTGCGGATCGATTCAATCTCGTCACCCCAGAACTCGACACGCAGCGGTTGGTCCGCCAAATAGGGGAAGATGTCCACGATTCCGCCGCGCACGCTGAACTGGCCGATCTCCTCCACCACCGGCGCGTGGGCAAATCCCATTTGCACCAAGGAAGAGCGCAGGTCGCGCAGATCGAACTCCTGGCCCACTTCGAGCCGGAGAATATTGTGAAGGAGCTCCCGGGGCGGCACGATCTTCTGCATGAAGGCCTGCACGGTGGCAATGACCACGCAAGGCTCTTTGCGCAGCAGGGATTCCAGGGTTTGGAAACGCAGCTCGCTGGTATGGCCAAAGGGCGAATGGCCGTCGTAGATGCTGCCTTCGCGGTGCGGAAAGAACCGGACCTGGTCCTCGCCCAAAAAGCCTTCCAGGTCCGACTGCAACGCTTCGGCCGTCTTGGGGAATTGGCACAGGACAAGGATCGATTTTTTCTGCTGGAGAAATGCACGGGCGATCAGGAATGTCGGGGCCGATGCTGCCAGGCCTTCCACAAGAACCGGTTCCTGGCCGGGCGCGGAAAGGATGGGTTCCAGTTCGCCCTGGTCCAGATCCAGAACAAAATCGCGCAGGCTCTTTGTGGCTACTGTTTGCATAAAATCAATTGTGTCCGCGGACGCATGCCAATCGCGCGCCCTCGTCGGTTTGATTGCGCACTTAATAAACGCAATTTGGCCCTGACCGGCGCCAAACCGGCATCTCCTGTCATAGTAAAACACTAATATACTAGACAGCGGAATCGGCCGAAATGAAGTCATTGATTCGTACTCCCCATTTCCATTCAAACCTTGGCTTCCAAAGAGGCCGATGCTCAATATCACGTTCCCCCCATCAATGGAGCACGCACCAATGGTATTGCGCAATTTACGGCAAAGAGGAATTGCAAAAATAGGCCCTATTTCTCGTATTCGGACGTGAATTCCAAGGTTTGCACGGACGACATCGCGCTTCAAGCCATGCTGTTCGATCCGGTGGTGGATAATTGGGGTGTTGCGGAAGGGGTGGCCCGACCAAAACTCAGCGCGCTGGGAACGGATTTTTCCAATTATTTCTTGGAGCGCATCTCGGGAAGAACTTTCTGACGCAGCACAGGCCAAAGCCTATGCTACTTCGGAAATGCTCCTAAATCTCCGAACACGCCCAAGTGCGTGCCATATGAATCCATTGGTCGCCAGGGCAAAGCGGCCAAAAAAACACGGGCACCGTAACGGATCCATAATTCCAAAACCGTGGCCTGGCAACGGGTCTGAACGAAGAAACAAAATCGTTGTCACGGTCGGAGTTTTTGCAGCCTTTGTTTGGCCAAGTATGCTGGCCATATTAGTGAGCGGTCTTCTTTCCAGCTCATCTCCAAAAGATCCGCGGCGCTCTTTTCGCCCCGCTTTTCTTCGAGCAGCGCGACAAGATAAAATATCTCGGAACGGTTGAACATCGGATAGGGCATGGACTCCAATTGGTCCACGCTACCACCAAGCAGATTATGCGCGAGCATGCCGAGAAATGGAACTGCAGAGGAAGGATAGCGCCGCGTAACATTGGACCAGATTTTTCTTGCGGCCTTCACGTTTCCGGCAAGTTCGAATACTATGCCTGCCCGGATCGCCTGCAGAGCATGAAGGGCCGCCCGATCATCGTTATGTTGCGCATCGCGGTGGATTATTTCTGCGGCTTGAAGAAAATCGCCTTTCACAAGATGAGGGACGAAAAGAAACTTGCTTCCGCTTCCGGCCGCAAGGTTGGGATGATCCGGTGATTTTTGTTTAATTCGCTCCAATATCCTAAGTGCTTCGTCGCAATTTTCCAAGGCGCACCATGTGAGTGAAGCCATAAGCTCTGCGTATTGGGCCAGCCGGCCCACATTTGGGTATTTTCGCGGAACGTCCTCCAGAAGTGCTATGGATTCAGGCATACGCTCTTGCGAGCGCAGTACCCCGGCAAAATGAATATCACAATGCGCCAGCATTGTTTGATTTTGCGTTCTGCTGCGCGCAAGCTCCAGTGTTTGCATGCACTCGCTGGTTTTTCCCTGATAAAGCTGAACGTCTGCAAGGGTTAGAAGGGTATAGGTATGGATCTGGTTAAGTCCAGCCGTCGATTCGGCCAGGCGCAATAGCTCTTTTTCCGCCTGCTCAAAATGGTTCAGCGTGATTAGAGCCTCGGCCAGATCCAGATGATTTTGGCGACATAGTACGCTCTTATTCTCCACCTCGCTGAGCATTTGCTGCAGCTTCAACGCTCGCGTGTAAAAACCGTTTAAATTGTATTGGTCTGCTGCCTCCTTGGCCATTTGGCGGATGCCGTCGCAAAGCGGTTTGTGGCCGAAGAGCTGCTTCATTTCCAGGACCAAATTCTCATGCCTTCCTTCTTTCCAACCGACCTCCAAAAGGGCCAATCGCGCATGCTGCCCCCAGAAGTCGCGCAGAGGTAGGGTCGCAACCTTCAAGAGCCTGGGACGGGCTTCGGCATAAAGGCCCTGGCGGACATAGCACATGGCAATCTTATAATGCAATTCCATTTGGTCGGCAAAAGACACGTCCGATTCCAGAAGCCGCATATAGAAGTCTCTGGCCTGATCATATAGCTGCAAATTAAAAAGCGAATCTCCCTGCCGCACTGTGCGTATAAGCGGAAGGAAACCCAAATCCTCAATCGAAATGTTGCGGATTTGAATATTGCTGCGCCAGCTTCCAAACGACAATTTACAGCGGCCCAAATACGGAGCCGGGAATGGATCTCGGAATCGGAACAGCATTTCATCATCCAAGCGGAGCTGCAAATGGTCGTCTTTCAATTCCACGCGCACCTTCTGCCAATGGTTTGGCTTGAAAACGGCGCCGAAGTTCCCCTGCATTGCAAGACCTGTGCGGGCCAATGTTCCAGATGTATTATCATTGATTCCCAGTTTGAACAGGCAATACGTTTGTTGGTTTTCGTTATCTTCCAGCCGAAGATGGAATTCCGTTTGGCCCAATTCTTTTGTTGGAGTAAATCGCAGTTCGAGCTGAATGGCGAAATTTTCGGGGAGCCGGCGTGCGTAGCGCAAGACCGTATCTTCTTCCGCAGTTCCCCAAACAATCCCCTCCTTATGGATCCATGTCCCGCAAAGCGGCTGCCATAGACGCCCCAGCTCCATCTCGGCCGGAATGTTGGATATTATCCGGCTATTCTGCTTTCCGTTTTTGTTCGTATCAAGCTCCGCCCCCATTTGCTTGCGCGACAAGATCCGAAATGCGGAAGGCGTGAGTCCCGCCCTTTTACTGAACGTTCGCGTAAAATGCGTGTGGCTTCCAAAACCAACATCCATTGCAATATCTGTGATGGCCAAATCAGTATTGCGCAAGAGCTCTTTAGCCTTGTCGAGCCGCAAGCGGAGAATATGCTCCAAAATTCCTTCGCCTGTTGTTTTTTTGAAAATAGTGCGAAATTGGACTTCTGAATAATGAAGTTGCTTGGCAATTTGGGAAACCGAAACAGGACCTGCGATATTTGCCCTTATAGTAGCGATCGCTTTGCTTACCAAAAGATGGTAATGGCTTTGATTCATTGGGCTTTGGAATTTGTATAATCAAAACATCATTTTTGTATAGCAATATAACCTTGGAGCCGGTATATTTTCAACCGTGGAGTTACCAGTCGACGGTTTGAAAATGTGAGGACTGAATTTAAATCGGTTAACTCGAAAAGGGGCCTTGCATGGAAATAGCAAAGAAGCTTTTAGGCGTTGGATTCATTGAGCTATTCGTTCTTATTGGATTATTATTAGGGATTACGTTTCAAATTTCCATTGCAGCCCCAGTTATCGGTGGCGTCTCTTTCGCCAATCAGACAATTACCATCTTGGGCGCCGGGTTTGGAACAAAATCACCTGCCGCACCATTGGTGTGGGAGAATTTTGAAGGCGGTACGGCCGGCACGCTTCTTAGCACCAGCAATGTATGGGAGACCCAGATTGAATGTACAAGAGGTAGCAAAGAGACCGAAATATTTTCCACCGATAAGGCCTATTCCGGAACCAAATCGGCCAAACAATTGCTACTGACGGGTGCTCCCTGCTGGTCCCGTACCCGTAGCGGAATACTGGGAAGCCAAAACCAGATATTTGCATCCTATAGATTTTATGCCCTTGGCGGTGGCGCTGGGGATCATGTCAAAATGGGCCGAATTGGCTGTAATAATGATGTCCACTGCTGGCCTAGTATGGGCTATACGGCGTTTGGCCCTTGCTATTATTATGCATTTTCCGACCGGTATGGTGAGAAAGTCCTATGGCAGGAGGTTCCGGATGTTGTAGATGCATGGGTGCGGGACGACCTGTGGACCATGCAGGGCGCTACCGGCCAAGCCAACGGAGCAGTGGGTGTATGGCGTGATGGTGCTCAAAAATATTTCAGCACAACGATAAATAATAACAATTTAAGGCAACCATATAACCAATTTTTCCTTCCTTATTACGCCGAAGATGGCACCAGAACAATTTATGTTGATGACGTATACATCGATAATACGCTTGCCCGCGTAGAGCTATGCCCCGGTTCCACTTGGGCAAATCGCGGAAAGTGCGATATTCAGGCCCCCACCGAATGGGCCAACGGCCGGATAGTATGCAAAGCCAATACCGGAAACGCTTCCAGCAAACCATACATATATGTGGTGGATGCCAGCGGGGCGGCAAACGCAACAGGGGCCACATATACCACTGGAATTACCGCACCCGCATATCACGCTGGCTCATCCAGCCTGCTCGCAATTTCATGCAAAGGTGTTTCTGAACACGGAGCCGATTTCAGCCTTTATCTTCCGGAGCAGGGGAATTTCTCAGTATCCATTTTTAACGTTACGGGCGAGAAGATATTCCAGTATGTCGGCAGGGCTGCAGCGGCAGGATATAACACCATTAGAATTGCAGCGGTTTCGACCGGAATACGGCTGGCTGTGCTGGAGCAAAACAGGCATAAAATTGCAAAAAGCTTTTCCGTGATGCGGTAACCCGATCCATTCATAAACTTTCGCAGCGAGGTCCGCAAGTGCCCTTCAGATATGGCCAATTGAAGGTCCGGGAACCCGGAGGCGTACTTGAAAAGTACGTCGAGGATGCGCTGACCGAAAACGGGCGTAGATGGTGGATAATTGTGGACCGGCAGTAGAATTGTTTGTGAATAGACCGGGGTTAGTGTCAAAATTAATAATGCACAACACATGAGTGTATTAGGGCGATGCGAATCCAATTTCTTTATGTTTTTACTTATGCAGCTCTTTGTTTGGAGACCAATGCGATGGCAGTACCCATTGTAAAATATCCTGACATTGTAGATTATTTGAAGGCCGAATCAAATGCCATGTCGGCAAATAGCTTTTCGCAATGCGCCACGCTGGCACAATGGCAGGCCCAGCGTTCCGACATGCAGCGGAAGCTGAAATATATGCTGGGACTGGACCCAATGCCCGCAAGGACGCCGTTAAATGCTCAGATAACAGGGACAATCGATAATGCCGCATATCCATTTATCGTAGAGAAGCTGGTGTTTGAATCGAAGCCCAAGGTTTATATCACCGGCAATTTATTCGTACCGCGCAATCTTACGGCACAAGTGCCGACAATACTCTATGTGTGCGGCCATACTCCGCGCGCCGGTGGATCCAAAATCAAATACCAGCACCACGGTATCTGGTTTGCGCGGCACGGCTATGTATGCCTTGTTATGGACAATCTATACAGCAACGAATTTGGGGTCGACCTGCACCATGGCGTGTATAATTACGGCAAATTCGATTTGTATTCTCGAGGCTTCACCCCGGCCGGGCCCGAAACATGGAATGCCATTCGTGCGCTCGATTATCTTTGCACCAGACCCGAAGTGGATACAACAAAACTTGGCGTAGCAGGCATAAGCGGCGGCGGCCGCATGAGTTGGTTCCTGCCGGCGGTGGATGACCGAGTTGCCTGCGCCGCCCCCACCTGCGGCACATGTTCGCAGCATCAACTGATAAATGAGCAGACGATAAACGAAGATTGTGACTGCGATTATTTTCCGGATATCTTTAAATTATCCATGCAAGAAGCGTTTGGCTGTATTGCTCCAAGACCGGTCATGTACCAAAATGGCACCCAGGACATGTATTACCCCAAAACAGGCTATGAGGAATTTACCGCAGGATACACAAGAATTTATTCTCTTTGCGGCGCTTCGCAGAATTTAGCGCCCAAAGAATATGCGGTTCCCCATTGCGAAACACCCGAAATGCTAGCGGATCAATATGAATGGTTTAATTGGAATTTTAAAAATGATAATAGCCAACTTACGCCCGTCATGCCGGAAAGTCTTTTTACTTCATCGCAACTCGTTTGTTTCCCCGCTGGGTTTCCGGCCGATCAGCGCAATGCCTTCCTTGAGACCGAATTTAATCCTGTGACCGTTGCGCCCATATTGTCCAGCGCTTCCGATTTGGCTGCCTATAAGAAAAGCGTGGTAAATAATCTAAAGCAATATTGTTTTTACCATTTTACCGATGCCGGCTTTTCGTCCCGCGCTTTGCAGGTAATACAAACCGAAGCGGCTTCGGATCAGGGAACCTATACACGGGAAGGATTAACGTACCAGTGCGAAGCAAATTACCGGGGCTTTGCGCGTTTGCGCATACCTAAAGTAGGAACAGCACCGTACCCCGTATATATCTATGCAATAGATGAACTGGCAACTGTGAATATGCAAATGGAAGCAACTCTCTCTCAATTCATCGCAAGCGGGATTGCAGTATTGGAGGTAAAACAGCGTGGAGCCATCAGCGATACATTGCGATCCGCGGGCTCGCAGACCGAGGAATGGTACACCTTGCGTTCGGCGAATTGCATTGGCCGCTCACCGGTAGCCATGGGTGCGGTGGATTTGCTTAGAGCCGTGGAAGTGCTGAAAGCGGATGAAAGAATAAATGCATCGGAAATACGAATTTGCGGATCAGGCAAAGGCGCGGTGATTTCGTTATATGTGGCCGCATTAAACGAAATGGATATAAAAGGTGTATACCTGAGCAACGTTCCATATAGTCATATTTATGCGGAGGAAAAAACCAGGGCGCCCGTTTTAATGAGCGTGTTGAAATATTGCGACATCCCGCAGGTCGCGGGTTTGCTGGCGCCTCGGACATGCGTGATTGCCTCCAGCGACACAACCAAGTTCGCATGGACACGCACAGCCTTTGCGGCGACGGGAACTCCGAATCAGTTAATCATGTCCAAATCGGTAGTGGAGGTCCCCAGCATGCCACATAACGAAAAAACAAGGGATACCATTGTTTTTGCACACCCGTCTTTTGCGAGAAATAAAATAACCTATACCCTGGCCGCGGAAGGTGACATCCGCATCAGCATCATGAACGCTTCGGGCAAGACGTTGCGGACATTGAATGCGGGACGCCAAAAGCCAGGCACCCATGATATTATATGGGATGGGAAAGATAATCATGGCATTTCACTTGCCAAAGGGAGCTACATTTGCCGAATTCATGGCGGAAAATCGCATTGGGCCAAACGAATGCTAAGCCTCGATTAAAACAGGTAGGAAAATCAATTATGAAACTCATTAGCTCTATTTCGCTTCTTGCCGCAATGATGTCTGCCTTTTCGGTCCAAATGGCTGCAGCCGTTCCAAATATAACGGGCGCCATTATGAACACTCAGTTCATTACCATCACAGGATCCAATTTCGGCATTAAAACCCCAGCGGCTCCCCTGTTATGGGATGACTTTTCTCGCGGCACATCCGGACAACCCTTAAGCAGCGGCACGGGGTCTCCCTGGACCGTGGAAAGCGCCTGTGCTGGGACTTATTCCAATGCAATGCATTATGGCCAAAACGCATTATCGGCGGCGCAGGTATTAAAAACGAATGCTGCGTGCCATACTAGAACGACATTAGGGGTTTTGGGAAATCAAACAAAGATTTTTTTATCCTATCATTACTATGTTGTTCCGGGCGGGACAGGCGACCATACCAAAATGGGAAGAATTGGCAGCGATAACGATGTTCATAGTTTTCCTCTTGCGGGCCTAACCGCTTTCAACCCGAACTATTGGTACGTTATTGCCGGTTCAGTGGAAACAAACCTTCTAAATATGGCCAATGGCGCGCCCGAAGGACAGTGGACGCGAGATGATTTGTGGTCGACAATCGGAACGAAAAATGTGGCAAATGGCACCGTGGGCGCTTGGCGCAACGCAGTGCGGCTTTTTTATAATACCGCAGTAAAAACTTTGGCCGATGGCGCATCTTCTACCGTTTATAACCAAGTTTTTCTACCTTATTATAACGAAAGCGGAACTCGTACTATTTACATAGGCGATGTTTATATCGATAATACATTGGCCCGGGTTGAACTTGGCAATAAGGCGTCATGGTTGTCATGCACAAAAAGAGAAATTCAAATCCCAAGCGAATGGGCCGGCAGCCGCGCGGTTTGCAAAATTAACAGGGGAACGTTCGGTACATCCGATAAGCTTTTCTTATATGTGGTTGACGCCAGCGGCGCAACCAATGCAGTAGGCTATCCGGTGTTTGGAGCGGGGCAGGGCGATACAATTCCTTCAACGCCATCCAACCTGAACGCCATTGCCGTTTCTTCCGTGCAAATTAATTTAACATGGAC
Source organism: uncultured Fibrobacterota bacterium (assembly GCA_964455935.1). GTDB lineage: Bacteria > Fibrobacterota > CAYVZU01 > CAYVZU01 > CAYVZU01 > CAYVZU01. Next base: position 55,359 of record CAYVZU010000004.1, on the reverse strand, counting down.
CGAAAGCTCCAATAACGAAACAGGTTTTGTAATTGAAAGAAAAATTAATCCAACCTCCACTTGGGCCCAATGCGGCAGCGTGGGACCCAATGTTACAACATTCAGCAGCACGGGATTGGGAGCATCGCATACGTTTTACTACAGGGTATATGCGCTTGGTGATTTGGGGGCATCGGGCTATTCGAACGAAGCATCCGCAACGACCCTATCTACAGGGATTGTTACGAAAATCGCGCAAAGCAAAATTACGCATGGAATGGTAGGCCAATGGATATTGGCGGTGGGAGGCAGAGAGAATGCAATGGAGCTGGATGATGGTTATGCCAAAATGACCGTCTATGATGTTTCGGGCAAAAAAGTTTGGCAATACCGGCGCAAAACCGGAAGCAGCGGCATGCAAACAGTACTTTTACCTAGTGCGCTTTCAGGAATATTTTATCTGCAATTGAAATGAAAATGCATCGTTGGCAATAATTGCCCAGTGGCTTTTTCCCTTCTGTTTTATTCCGCCTTCGCGAACCCATTTGGTTAAGAGGCCATTTGCTGCAAAGGGCCGGACCGCGATTTGCCCATATCGCTTGTGAGGGTTTCAAAGCGTATTTTCCTCCAATCTACACAGCAAGCCCGAACTTGTGCGGCAACAAATTTTACCAGTTGATCAAATATCCATTCTGCCGGCGTGATTGAAAATACGCGCCCCAATCTAATACTTTACTTTTCATCAATCAAAAGGGATCTCCTGAATATGGCCAAGTTCAGATACTCCGGGATTCTTTTCGACGGCAAGGCGGTGCAGGGCGAGATCGAAGCGCGTTCGCGGGAGGAAGCCATGGAGCTTCTTCAGCGTCGGCGAATTCGTTTGGAGAAGATCGCGCCTGTATCTACTTTAACTCTGAATCTCTCAAGCGGCGTGGGGATTCGCGAGCTGTCGCGGTTTACCCGGCAGTTTTCCGCTATGACCGCAGCCGGGCTGCCCATGGTGGCCTGTCTCGACACAATATCCGGACAGGTCGAAAACCGCCCTCTTCGCGAGGCGGTGGCCAAGGTCTCGGTGGATGTACAGGGCGGCGGCGCGCTGGCCGAAGCACTTTCGCAGCACCCCCGCATATTCAACCGGCTCTACTGCGCCATGGTTCGAGCCGGAGAAGCCGGTGGAATGTTGGGCGACATTCTCAAACGGCTGGCCGACTACCAGGAGCGCCAGGCCAACCTGCAGCGCCGCATTCGCGGCGCGCTGGCCTATCCGGCCGTCGTTCTGCTAGTGACCGCGGGCGCGCTGGCCGCGCTAATGACCTTTGTCGTTCCAACCTTCGCATCAATGCTCACGGATCTGGGTGCGGCCCTGCCCGCCTCCACCCGGCTTGTGATCCAGGCAAGCGAAATTGTGCGCCGGTTCTGGATGCCTGCATTGGCATCGTTTGCCGGAATCCTGATCTGGTTTGTTCTATCGTACCGGCGCAGCCCGGCGTTTCGGCTCCAGCTTGACACGCTACTTCTGCGCTTGCCGGTTCTGGGCGACCTGGCCCGCAAAAGCGCCATTGCGCGATTCTCGCGCACGCTGGGCGCGCTTCTCACAGGCGGCGTTCCGCTGCCCGCAGCCCTCGAGATCACGGCCGAAACCGCGGGCAATGGCGCGGTGGAAGCCGCCTTGCTCCAAACTCTCGAAGCTGTCAAGGCCGGAAACACCATCTCGTCACGACTGGCGCGGGCCGGCCTGTTTCCGGCCATGGTCGTGCAGATGGTCTCGGTGGGAGAGCGCACAGGCGGATTGGCCGAGATGCTGACCCGAATTTCCGATTACTATGAAGTCGAGGTTGACACGGCCCTGGGTACGGTCACTTCGCTGATCGAGCCGGTATTGATCGTGCTGATGGGCATTGCGGTTGCCGCGGTTTTAATCGCCATGTATCTTCCCATGTTCGAGATCACACAGGGCCTTGGCTGAGTCATGGAAAAAATCGGAAAAATCCTGAGCCGCGAGTTGAGCCTGTCCGAGGCCGAGATTGCATCGGCCGCGGAAGAGGCGGCCCGGACGCGACGGCCCATAGGCCGCGTCCTGGTGCTGTCCGGGAGAATTTCGGAAGAAGACCTCTACCGCGCCCTGGCCGAGCAATACGCCCTCCCGTTCGCGCGCATCGCGGATTTTGTGGTCGAGGCGCCCGACAAGATCATCCCGCGCCGCATCGCCGAAAAGCGGTTGTGTTTTCCTCTTTTGCGCGAATCGGCCCTGCTCGATCTGGCGGTGGCCGACCCCCACGATATGGAACTGGTGGCCGAAATCGAGTTTCTCACCCAATGCCGCGTAAACCGCCGCATCGCGACCGAGACCGATATTCTGGGTTCCATCGAACGCTGCTATGGCACGGTAAGCCGGCTGAGCGAAGACGCCAACAGCATTGCGCGGAACTTGAAGGAATTCGGACGGGCTGATCCTGGCGCCTCGCAGGTCGAGAAACTGCGCCGGGAAACGGAGGCCGAGCCGGTAGTGCGCATGGTCAATCTGGTTCTGGATGAGGCGGTGGCCAAGGGTGCCAGCGACATTCATCTGGAGCCCCATGAGAACTCGCTCCACATCCGCTACCGGATTGATGGGATGCTGCTCGACATGATGGACCTGCCCGAATGGATGCAGAGCCCGCTGACGTCGCGGGTCAAGATCCTGGCCAATCTGGATATCGCCGAGAAGCGGATTCCCCAGGATGGCCGGATCAAACGCATGGTGGCCGGTGAAGAAGTGGATTTGCGCGTCTCGACGCTGCCCACCCACCATGGGGAAAAGACGGTGATCCGCATTCTGCGCCATACCGAGGCGCTGCTTCAGTTGGAGCCGCTGGGCCTGGAGGGGCGCGATCTCGAATGGCTCAACGAGCTGATCAACAAACCCCAGGGAATGCTGTTTGTAACAGGCCCCACTGGATCGGGCAAATCGTCCACCATTTTCGCCTGCCTCAACCGAATCAAGGCCAAGGCCATCAACATCACGACCATCGAGGACCCGATCGAATACAAGCTACCCGGCATCAACCAGGTTCAGATCAACGACAAGGCCGGGCTCACATTCGCAGACACGCTGCGTTCGATTCTGCGCCAGGACCCCGATGTCATTCTGGTGGGCGAGATCCGCGATCCCGAAACCGCCCAGATCGCTCTGCAATCGTCGCAGACAGGACACCTGGTCTTTTCGACCCTGCACACGAACGACTCTATCTCGGCGATCACGCGGCTTCGCGATCTGGGCATTGCGCCTTTCCTGATTGCCTCGGCCGTGCTGGGCGTGCTGGCCCAGCGCCTGGTGCGCGTGATCTGTCCAGAGTGCAAAGAAGAGTATCATCCCTGCGAGGAGGTCCTTTTTCGCTACAAGATGGTGCTGGGCGAAACGCCCGTGCCGCCGTCCTTTTACGGCCGGGGCTGCAAGAACTGCAATAACACGGGCTTTAAAGGCCGTACCGGCGTTTTCGAATTTTTAAAAATTGACGCGACTGTGCGCGACCTGATTACGCGCAATGAACCCGAGCATCGCATTCGGGAAGCCGCTCTGGCCGGCGGCATGATGAAGCTATCCGATCACGGCTTGGCTAAGGTGCGGGAAGGGATCACCTCGATCGAAGAGCTTCTGAGGGTTGTGCTGTTCGAATAGCCGCCAAGACGCATCAGCATCCGCCTCCGCTGCGCGCTCAGCTCAAAAAAATATTTCGCCATTGCGGTGGATCGCTTTGACTATTTCCCTCATTCTTTGTAGATTTCATTAATAGGGACCCGCAAGAATCTGAGGACGAGGGTTAATCGTTCAAATGGGGCAAGTGAGGTGCAAAATGAAACTCATTAAGTGTTATCCCATACTGATAAGCCTTCTATTGTCGCCGTGCGCAGCCTTGTCTCAGACCGAGATCGTGGCCGAGGCGGATGCTTTTGTCAACGACGGGGCAAGAGCCGACACCAATTTTGGCGGCGAACAATATCTACTGATTAAAAGGAGCGCGCCAGGCTTTAACTACATCGGATACTTTCGGTTCGATCTTTCCGGCTTGAGCGGAACCATTACCTCGGCCAAGCTTAAGCTCACTAGGTATTGGTGGGGTCAAAACGGTTCGCATACGGCACTGTTCGTAAGCAATGATTCCTGGAGCGAGACCACGATCACATGGAACACAATGCCGGCCGCAAGCGAAACGCTTGCCACCTGGCCCATCGATACGCTGGTCCCAACGATTGAGGTCGATTTGACTCCCATTGTCCTGCGGGAAAGTGCCGGAGATAAAAAACTCACAATTCAGGTCAAGGATGCAACGGGCAATCTGTATGCTCAATATCGCTCGCGGGAATATGCGACTGTAGCCAGCCGGCCCAAACTTGTATGCGTGCTCTCCTCGGCGGGAGATGCCACCAGACCCGCTATCACCGGGATTTCCTCGCCCAAAGCCGATGGCACCACATCGTGGAACCTGTCCACTGCGCAAACCCTGACCTGGTCGGCCACCGATAACGTGGGCGTGGCGCGTTTTATTCTGCGCCTTTCCAAAGACAACGGCGCCACCTGGACGGGGATTGCGGACACCTCGGTGGCCCCCACAAGTTTGTGGAGCGGCTCCTATACGTGGACCACACCCGCAACAGGGCCATCGACCCAATGCAAAATACGCGTGATTGCCTATGATGCGGCCGGAAACCTGGATTCGGCCACGTCGGCTGTTTTTGCTTTGGCGCAACCCGTGGTGCAGCGAAGCCTGACAATCACGGAACCCGGTGCCGGGCAAAGCTGGCCCGCCAGATCCCAGCAAACAATCCGCTGGACCAGCCAGGGGGTCTTTGCCGCATGCTCGTTGTTTTATAGCGTGAATCACACAATATGGCAAGTGATCGCCGGCGTCGAGGCGGCAAGCGGCTCTTATAATTGGAATGCACCCGGTTCCGCGGGTTCGCCATGCTGGATCAAGATTTCCGGGTACAGTGCGGGGCCGGTAATCAGCGATGAATCGGATCCCGTCACAATCACAGGCGTGCCATTCGTCACTTCCCCGGATACCGTTTTTGTGCCACCCCAGGGAACCTTCAACTACATCCTGACCTACAACAATGCCGGCTATGCCGGCCAGGCTTCGTTCTCCTTGATCAACACACTCAGCTGGAGCGTGAACATGATCGGAAACATGCTGATCGGAGGACCAGCGCCCTTCAAGCCCGGCATGGATACACTGCGCATCCGCTTCGAATTCGGCGGATATGTGGACACCTTCGAGCTGAGGATCCGGATTGGCGAGCTCGCCAGGATCGGCAGTATTCCGCAAAGCCAGGCGGCCGCGGCTTCACTCAAGGTATTTCGAACACGCGGGGGGGTTGTCTTTTCTTTTGCGCCCGCAAACCCGGGACCTGTGGTGCTGACGGTTCTGGATGCCCGGGGCCGTACGCTATGGCGTCACACGGACAAATCCGCCAATAATCAGCGGAGAATCCTGTGGCCGGATGGAGTTCCGGCCCGTGGCTCATTGTTTGTCCGGGTGAAATCCGGGGCGTTCCAGCATACCTATCCGTTCGCGTTGGAGTGATTGGGCGGGCGCGCCGCCGGTCTAACGTTTAACGTCCAGCGGTTTCTTCCTATTCCAAAGCATCCAGCAATTCATCAATGTCCACCGTGGCAAAGCTTGTGGCATAATCCGCCATTGCATAGGGGATGAGGAGCTTGCGGCCGTGGAGCAGGGCGCCGCACGTATAGACCACGTTGGGCACATATCCTTCACGCTCGTTGGCCGAGGGCTCGATCAGGGGTGTCCGCAGCCGGCCAATCACCAGCGACGGATCGGCCTTGTCGAGAAGAAAAGCGCCAATGCAGTAACGCCGCATGGGCCCCACTCCGTGTGAGAGTACCAGCCAGCCCCGTTCGGTTTCGATGGGCGACCCGCAATTTCCCAACTGCACGAACTCCCAGGAATACGTAGGCCGGGCGACGATCTGCGCTTCATACCAGAAGTGGAGATTGTCCGAGTACATCAAGTAGATGTTCTCATTGTCCTGGCGCGAGAGCATTGCATAAAAACCGTTGACCTTGCGCGGGAACAGGCTCATGCCCTTGTTCTGCACGGCCGGCCCGTTTAAAGTGACAAAACGGAAGTGCAGAAAATCCGGGGTCTCCAGAAGCTGCGGAAGAACCAGTTTTCCGTCAAAGGCCGTGTAGGTCGCATAGTAGACAATCGCGCCCTCCTCGTTCTCGAACCGCACGAAGCGCGCGTCCTCGATGCCGTTGCTTTGGCTTGGCGATGATGGAAAAATAGCCCGCTCCGCAACCCGCTGCTCCGGCGAAAAGCGCACTTCGTAATTCTGTTCGGCCAGCGCCTTGATGCCCTGGGCAGTCGCCCCGTCGGCCGGCGCCCCCAGAACTCCGCTTTGGCGCCTGAGGTCGCCTACCGTGCGCATCAGTTCGGCAAAGGTGAACGTGTGGCCCAGCATGGACATGGCCCTTCGGCTGAATTCGTTGTCCAGTCCCAGTTCGCGCAGCTTGCGCGAGAAGAGGACCTTTTGGTAGGAGGGATCGGGAATGCGTTCGGGTTGTGTGACATACCGGCTGGGCTGGGCGACCTGAATGCTTCCTTCGGGATCCACAATCGCGCTGCGGAATGTGATGGAGGAAATATGGCCTTCCCCTGTCGCACGCAAGCTAAGGATTACGCGCAGGCAACCGGGCGCAAGTTCCTCCTGATTGGGGTCCGCCACAATGGACGGATTGAAAAGGGCCGCGGATTCAAGGGAATATTCCTGTGTGAAAAAAGACCCGATCAGAAGTTTGCGCTCCGACGAAATCTGCTGGTCGGTCAGCAGATGGTGCCTGAGCTGTTCGAAGCGCCGAAGGAGAAACCGCTCGATCTGCTGATGTCTCTCGCCAAAGTCGACCAGGATTTTCTCAAGGAGCACGCGAACCCGTTCCTCGGGAAGCGTGAGGACGCGCGCGATGATCCGGTAGGAGCGGTGTTCGGATTCGGGCGTGAACGGCCGGATCAGAACCCGGGTCCGGTCGGGGTTGAGTGTATGGCCCGAGCGGTTGACGCGAACGGATTTCATGGTGCTGAAGATACTAGAAAGACAGACCGGGCACAGTTGTCCCGAGTTCCTTTAGATTGCATGCAGTAGAATATATTTTGGTTTGACAACACCCATGTGAATCGGGAGTTTATATGAAAGTCACAAAACTGGTCCCCCGCATCGTTTTCGGCCCCGGATCCTTCAATGATTTGCCAGCCGCTCTGCATGAGCTTTTCGCCGCAACTGATGGCTATGTACTCTATATCATTGACGCGGTACATGGCCGGACCGGGTTAAAAGCGCGCCTGAAGCCGACACCCAAGGATCTGGTGATTGAAGCTGACATCTCGGACCACGAGCCCCGGACCGGCCAGGTTGATTCCATTCGCGATCAGGTTCTGACCCAGCGAAAGGATCTGCCTGCGGTTGTGGTGGGCATTGGCGGCGGCTCGACCATGGACATCGCCAAGGCCGTTTCGATCATGCTCACAAACGAAGGCTCGTCGGCCGACTACCAAGGCTATGATCTCCCCAGGCAGAATGCGATTGCCAAACTGGCGGTCCCCACGCTCTCGGGGACCGGAGCTGAAGCCACCCGCACCTGCGTTCTGGTGGGTCCCGTCAAAAAGCTGGGCATCAACAGCGACCAGAGCATATACGACGCCATCATCATGGACCCGGAACTCCTGTCAACCGTGGAGCGCGAGCAGGAATTCTACACGGCCATGGACTGCTTCATTCATTGTGTCGAGTCGTTGAACGGGTCCCTGATCAACGAGATCGGAAAGGGATTTGCCTCAAAGTCAAAAGAAATGATGGAGAGCTTTTTTCTTCGGGAAAAGAATTACGGCGAGCTGATGGTCGCCTCGTATTTGGGCGGTTGCTCGGTGGCCAATGCCGAGGTGGGTGTCTGCCATGCCATGTCGTACGGACTAAGCCTGGTCTTTGGGATTCGCCATGGCCTGGCCAACTCGATCGTATTTAACCAGCTTGGCGAGTTTTATGGAACCGATGTGCGGAAGTTTCATGCCATGCTCGCCGAGCACCGCATCGCGCTGCCCGCGAATGTGACCGCCAAGGCTACAAGCGAGCAAATGGATAAAATGATCGAAATGGCCTATCGGCTCGAACGCGCGCTGACGCACGCACTAGGCCCGGACTTCCGCAACATTCTCACGCGGGAGAAGCTGGTGGAGTTGTATCGGAGAATGTAGAGCATCACGCCAGGGATGCAACGCATTTTGAGATAGCAGCTGGACGCCTCGCCCCCGCATGACCCAAGCGCATGGGTGACCAGGCGCGCTCTGACTGGTTTGCCGCACTTCCCACCCGTCGCAATTGATTATCTTTTCGTAACTATTCACGTGTTGGAAAGAAGTCATCCCGCAGAGTCGCGGCGCACACAGAGGTTATCGCAGAGAAGAAGACTTTTCCTAGAAAAGCTTTGCCCAAGATCCTTCTTTCTCTGTAATTTCTGCGTCTCTGTGGTGAGTAGTATTTTTCTAACTTATCTCGCATAAACGCATGGAACAAAACCGTATTCTCATTCGCGGGGCCCGCGAACACAATCTAAAAAATATCGACGTCGAGATCCCGCGCGACAAGCTGGTGGTCATTACCGGGCTTTCGGGGTCGGGCAAGTCCTCCCTGGCCTTCGATACGCTTTACGCGGAGGGCCAGCGCCGCTATGTCGAGTCGCTTTCGGCCTATGCCCGCCAGTTTCTGGGTTTGATGGAGAAGCCTGATGTGGACTCGATCGACGGCCTTTCCCCCGCCATTTCGATCGAGCAGAAATCCGGCCAGCGCAATCCCCGCTCGACGGTGGGCACGGTGACAGAAGTGTATGACTACCTGCGCCTGCTGTATGCCCGGGTGGGCCGGCCTCACTGTTACCAGTGCGGCAAGCCCATTTCGAGCCAGACCATCGAACAGATGGTCGATGCCGTGTTGAATCTGCCCGAAGGCACAAAGATCCAGATTCTCTCGCCCATGATTCGCGGCCGCAAAGGCGAATACCGTGAATTGTTGGAACAGGTCCGCAAGGACGGTTATGTCCGGGTCCGCATTGATGGCAAAATGTGCGAACTGGATCAGGAAATCCGGATGGATAAAACCCGGAAGCACGACATCGAAGTCGTGGTGGACCGCCTGGTGGTAAGCAATAAAATCAGGCAGCGCCTGGCCGACAGCCTTCAGACAAGCCTGGCCCTGGCCAATGGACTGGTTCTTCTGGATGCCGAGGGCCGCAAAGAACGGCTGTTCAACGAAAAGCTCGCCTGTCCGGACTGCGGCATCAGTTACGACGAAATCTCGCCGCGCCTGTTTTCATTTAACAGCCCTTATGGCGCCTGCCCGGCCTGCTCAGGGCTTGGTTCGCAGCTGGAGATCGATCCGGAAATGGCCGTGCCCGACCCGCGATTGTCGATCAATCAGGGCGCGTTGGCCCCGTGGGGAGGCGTTCAGGGAAGCTACTATGGAACCATGCTCAAAGCTCTCTCGAAACATTATGGGATCGACCTGAATCGCCCGTTTAAGGAACTGTCCGCCAAGGACAAGAAAATCATTCTCTACGGAACCGGCGACCAGGAGATTCATTTCGAATATGAATTTCAGCATGGCAAGGGCCGGGGGGAATTCCAGCGGACATTCGAGGGTGTGATTCCGAACCTCCTGCGCCGCTATAAGGACTCGGGTTCCGACGACATCCGCGAGTGGATCGAGGGATTCATGACCTCCAAGCCCTGCGGGGTATGCGGGGGCAAACGGCTGAAGCCCGAGGCTCTGGCGGTGAAGATCAACAACACGGACATCGCCACGCTCTGCCGATACTCGATTGTGCAGTTGCAGGAATCGCTTTCTTCGCTGAACCTGACGCAGCGCGAACGGACCATTGGCGACCAGATCTTAAAGGAGATTCGCGAGCGGCTTGGATTTCTCATCAACGTGGGACTGGATTATCTGTCCATGGACCGCGCCGCCGGGACACTCTCGGGCGGCGAGGCCCAGCGCATACGCTTGGCCACCCAGATCGGCTCGCAACTTGTGGGTGTGCTCTATATTCTCGACGAGCCTTCGATCGGCCTGCATCAGCGCGACAATCGCAGGTTGATCGATTCCCTTTTGCGGTTGCGCGATTTGGGCAACACCGTTATCGTGGTCGAGCATGATCGCGAGACCATGGAATCCGCCGACTGGGTTATCGATTTGGGCCCGGGCGCTGGGCGCCATGGAGGGCAGTTGATCGCAGCGGGAACGCCCGCGGCCATTCGCCGCAACAGCCAGTCCATTACGGGGCAATACCTCTCGGACAAGGAAAGAATTCCCACGCCCTCCCAGCGGCGGCCGGGAAACGGCCGGGCCATTGTTCTGCAAGGCGCGCGCGGCCATAACCTCAAAGAGGTGGATGTCCGTTTTCCGCTGGGCTGCATGATCGCGATCACGGGCGTTTCGGGCTCGGGAAAATCCACCCTGATCAACGAGACCCTCTATCCGATCATGGCGCGCCATTTTTACTCGCCCAAGGAACAGCCCCTGCCCTACCGCAAAGTCGAGGGTTTGGAGCACATCGACAAGGTGATCGATATCGATCAGTCGCCCATTGGCCGCACGCCGCGCTCCAATCCGGCCACCTACACCAAATTGTTCGACGCGATCCGCACCCTGTTTTCGCAATTGCCCGAGGCGAAGATTCGCGGTTACGACCAGGGGCGATTCAGTTTCAATGTGAAAGGCGGCCGCTGCGAGGCCTGCAAGGGCGATGGCATTACAAAAATTGAAATGCATTTCCTGCCCGATGTATATGTCCCATGCGAAATCTGTAAGGGCCGCCGCTACAATCGCGAAACGCTTGATGTCCGCTACAAGGGAAAGAGTATCGCCGACGTGCTGGAGATGACCGTGGATGAGGCATTGGCCTTTTTGGAAAGCATTCCCCAGGCCAAAGGCAAACTCAAGACACTGTCCGAGGTGGGCCTTGGCTATATCCACTTGGGCCAGCAGGCCACGACGCTTTCGGGCGGCGAAGCCCAGCGGGTGAAACTGGCCACCGAGCTTTCGAAGCGCAGCACCGGAAAAACTTTCTATATTCTGGATGAGCCCACCACGGGTCTTCACTTCGACGATATTCGCATGCTGATGCGGGTGCTCAACGAGCTTGTCGCAATGGGAAACACGGTGCTGGTGATCGAGCACAACATGGATGTCATCAAGGGCGCTGACTGGGTGATCGACCTGGGCCCCGAAGGCGGCGACCGCGGTGGGGAAGTCATCGCGGAAGGAACTCCCGAGCAGGTGGCACGGGTTGCCCGTTCCTATACGGGAAAGTTTCTTCAGCAAGAATTGTCATCGTAAGCGAAAGAGGCCCGCTCTTGCCGAGCTGGTCCGCCTCCGCAGGATCGGCTGCGGAGGACGGGTCGAGCCATGAGAGCGAGCATTGGGAGGCCAATGAAAATTGCCGGCTATGAAATCGACTGCATTGATGACGGCGCCTTTTTCATGGACGGCTCGTCGCTGTTCGGGTGCACGCCCTACCTGCAATGGGCCGGCAATTTCCCTCCCGATGAAAACAATCGGATCTTGGTGCCGTCGCGCTGTTATCTGCTGCGGGGCAATGGACGAAGCATACTGGTTGATACGGGGTTCGGCGCCAAGCCCCTTCCCAAGGATCTTCAGCGTCTCTATGCCCGCAACGACTCCGGCAACCTGCTTTTAGGGCTCAAGGCCGTCGGTGTGGCGCCGGACGATATCACAGACGTGATCAACACGCACCTGCATTTCTCGCATTGCGGATGGAACACCGGCCTTTCGGTTTCCGGCCGGCTTTCGCCGGTTTTTTGCAAGGCGCGGTATTGGATTCAGAGTAAGGAATGGAAAATTGCCCAACGGCCGCATGCGCTGGCATCCTATTGCTACAACAAATGCAATTTCGAGATTCTGGAGAGAGAAGCCGACCTCCGCCTTCTCCAAGGGGACTTCGAAATTGCCCCAAACATCCGGGTCGAGGTCATCGGAGGGCACACGGGCGCTGACCAGATCGTCATGGTTCAGGACAGCCGGTCCGGTATTGCAATCACGGCTGATTTCATTCCAACCTTGTTTCATTTGAATCCGAAAGTTCTTGAATCCGGCGAATTGTTTCCCACTCTGACCCATGACAGCAAGCTGGCATTTTTAAAGAAGGCGGCCGCCGGAAATTGGATGATCGCGCTGCCGCACGATCCGGTTTGCACCATTGCCCTGGTCGAAAAAGGCCGCGGCGGCTGGATCGGAAAACAGATCGAGACCCGTCCGCTGGATCCGTGGGAGTAAAACGGGGAAATTGGGAGTTTGTAGATAGTAGATAAGAATTAGTGGTTTCGGAAAATTCTGAGTGCTTCTGCTCTGATTTGCCCCAAAATTCTTGACTGCAATCTACCAATTCCTATCTACTAACTGGTTTTTCGTTCAGCACCTTTATCACTTCTTCCGTATCCGACAGATCGGGAAAGAAGGCATCCGGTCCTGCCGCCCGGATTTCCTCGGCGGGGCTGACCCCGGTCCCCACGGCCAGGCAGCGGAACCCGCAGGCGCGCGCGCATGCCACATCGCGCGGCGTGTCGCCAATGATCCAGAACGACTCGGGCAAAAGCGCAAGACCGGTGTGGCGGGAGGCTTTCTTCATGGCCACAGGGCCCAGATCCGCGCGCAGGCGGCCCTCGTCGCCAAACGCGCCAAACCGGAAATAGTCCCAGATCCCGTAATGGCGCAGCTTCATCTCGGCGCCCTGACGCAGGTTCCCGGTCAGAAGCCCATTGCAGAATTGCGCGGATGCATGCGTGATTTCGAGCATCGCGTGGACGCCGGGCGGAACAAGCCCGCTCGCCCGTGCCAGGCATAAAGGCAACTCCTCGAGGTATGCGGCTGTCAGGGCCTGCACGTCGATGCCGCGCGGCGCGCATACTTTTTCAAAGACATCTCCGTCCATGCTTCCGGCCAGGTTGATGCTGGAAAGGTCTTCCTGCCTGCCGGTGAACCGGGCCGCGGCATTGGTAAGGGCCGCCATCCCGGCCCCTCCGGTGCGAACCAGCGTTCCATCGATGTCCCAAAGCAGAACAATCATTTCAGAGTTCTTCGTTTGTAACTACTCACGTCTCTCGAAAAAATCATGAAACCACAGAGAAACACTGAGGCCGGAGAAGAGGACACAGAGGGGGAAAAGATCCACTCCGGCGCGGTGCGCGCCAGAAGGATTCCCTCTGTGTTCTCATTCTTAACTCGGATTTCTCTCTGTGGTTTCATGGGGACCTGTGTGGTTACCTCCGTTTTTGGTTTTCAGTTGTCGGTTGGGACCGCAGGGGAACAGGATCAAAGCAAAACAGCGCATCACTTTGCGGCCTTGCCCCACCGAGAACTGCGAACCGCGAACTGACAACTATTTCTTATTCCGCGGTTTGTCCCAGTTCCGCCATCAGCAGACGTCCATCGGGCGATTTCGAAGCCAGCCGGATCAGCGGGCGCACCTTGTGCTTGGCAGCGATGATCTCGATAATTTGCGTGTAGGGAACCGCGTTTTCAAAACAGATTAGTTCATCGATTCGCCGGGCGCGCAGGATGTCTTGAATCGCGGACGCCGCGCCCAGGTGTTCGGCGAAAACATGGCAATCTGCCTCTGGCGCGAGATAGCTGATTCGCAAATGAGCCGGGCCGCGCAGGGATTGGATGGCCAGTGCCACTTGCGCTGAATCGCCAACGACCAAAACGTGATGCTCGGGCGCCAAAAGGCCCTTGGCCCCGGCCCGGTCCACCAGCCAGCGCCACCCCGGAAGAGCCGCCACGCTGAAAAGGGATGTCAGCGTAAAAGCGGCGCGCGAAAAGGCGAATTGCCGAAAGAGGTACACGGTGGTAAGCGTCAGCAGCGAAGCGATCATTCCTGCCCGAAAAGACCGGAGCACCCACTGCCGCCGGCTTCCATAGGCTCCGCCAACCCCCAGACAGCCCAGCCAGACAAGGCTGAAGGTCAGATGAGCGGCCCCAAGATAGCGGTTTGGGGCGACGTAGGGCGAGACTAGTCCAACGTGACGGAACCAGAGTTCGAGAAAGCCAAACAGCAGCGCATTGAGAAGGGCCAGATCCAGGACGGCGGAAGGCAGGTGCCGGCCCGGCAGGCGCAGAAGCCCGGCCGCGGCATTCAAAGCGATTCCGGCATACAGGATCCAGCGCGGCAGAAAGGAATGGCGGGCCGCCACGTGTTTGCGCGAAAAGAGAAACATGGCATTGTAAAACGCCAGCCGGGTCCGCAACGGATTATGCCGCGCGCTTTGTCCTTTGAAGTGGACAATCTGGGTGGCGGGCGTATACATGATTTTCCAGCCTGCCGTTCGGACGCGGTGGCAAAGATCAAGGTCTTCTCCGTAGAGAAAGAATTCCTCATCAAACCCGCCAATCCGGTCCAGCGCGCTGCGACGAACCATCATGCACGAACCGGAAACCGCATCGACCTCCGACTCGATTTCCGGATCGAGGAACGTGAGATTGTAGCGTCCCAAGCGCCGGCTCCGTGGAAAAAGCCGGCTCAATCCCAGTAAACGAAAGAGCGCCGCTGCAGGCGTCGGAAAGCTGCGCCGACAGGCCAGTTGCAGCCGGCCGTCGGGCCCCAGAATACGCGGACCCACGATGCCGGCGTCCGGATGATGATCGAGAAAAGAAGCGAGCTCCGCAAGAGAACTGTTCTGGACCATCGTATCGGGATTTAGAAAGAGGACGTATTCCCCGGTTGTGCGCCGGACCCCCTGGTTGCAGGCCCTGCCAAATCCCACGTTATCGGAATTCCGGATCAGAGGAATCTTGGGATAGGACTGCGCTACAAACTCGGCCGTTCCATCGTTGGAAGCGTTATCAACGATCACGACCTCCGCGGCCAGGCCCTGGCAAGCCGCTTCCAGTGAATTAAGGCACTGTGCGAGGTACGCCTGAACCTGGTAGGTAACGATGATAACGGAAATTTTGGGCTGCATAGATTAATCGTGAGTGGTAAATTGCAAGTTGTTAATCAGTATTAAATACCGCAAAGCAAAAAAGGGGGGCACTTCGGTTGCCTGCAACATCCTGTCTCGAACTCACGACTCACGACTTTTTTCCCCGACCGGCTTGATCGGATGAAAGAGCGCAAGCACGCGCATCTTCCAGACCAGAAGCAGGGCCTCGCGGATGATTTTCGTGGACATCTTCGAGGTTCCGCGCGCCCGCTCATAGAATACGATGGGTATTTCCTTGATTCGAAATCCCATTTTCCAGGCCTTGTAGTTCACTTCGATTTGGAACGAGTAGCCTTCCGAACCGATCCGATCCAGATCGATGCTTTCGAGGACTATGCGTCGGATGCATTTGTACCCGCCGGTCGAGTCGCGCAGTGGCAACCCCGTCACAACCCGGGCAAACAGGTTGGCGAAGTAGCTAAGCAACAGGCGCGACATGGGCCAGTTGATCACATTAACGCCCGTAAGATAGCGCGAGCCGATCACCAGGTCTGCCTCGCGGGCGGCCTTGAGAAAGGAGGGAATGTACTTGGGATTGTGCGAAAAGTCCGCGTCCATTTCAAACACCAGGTCATAGCCATGCTCCAGGGCATAGCGGAACCCGGCCACATAGGCACGGCCCAAACCCTCTTTGGCTTTGCGCCGAAGAAGGTGAATGCGCGGTTCGTGATCCGAAAGCCCGCTGACAAGTTCGGCGGTTCCGTCGGGCGAGCCATCATCGACCACCAGAACCTCCAATTCCGGCTTCTTGGTCAGGACCGCCGGAATGAGTTCCGCGATGTTCTCACGTTCGTTGTACGTAGGAATAATGACCAGGATTCTCTCCACGTTCTTCTCCGCCGTTTTATCCAAGCCGCTTCTCCTCTTTGTAGCGCGCCAGTTGTTCGCTGATCTCAAGAAGCTCCACGCCGGCCACATCGCGAACCTTGTCCAGGATAAATCCCGAGCGCAGCGGACGCGGCGCCTTCTGGGAAATATCGCTTGTTTTGCAGGGGGAGATCAGGTTTTCCGGAAAGCCGAATGTCCTGGCCACGGCTCTGGCAAATTCGAACCGGCTGAGCATCCCGGCCCCGGCGGCATGATACAGTCCGGGCCGGGCATTTTCGCCAAGAGCGCGGCAGATGCGAGCCAGGTTGCTGGCCAGCGTTGTATTGCCGGTCTGATCGTCCACCACGCGGAATGGTTCTCCCGCGGAAAGTTTGCCTAATATCCAATCGGGAAACAACGGCCGAAGGTTTCGCCCCGTCCCGTAAAGGACAATTGTCCTGACAATCAGGAAGTCGGGCAGGGCCGAGACAACCCGCTCGCCTTCGAGTTTGGTCTTCCCGTAAACACCCAGCGGATTGGGGCTATCCTCTTCCCGGTAAGGGCCGTTCCGGCCATCAAATACATAGTCCGTGGAGAGATAGATGAAACGACTCCCGTCCGGCGACGCCGAGACCAGATTTTGTGTCGCCGTCACATTCGCCTTGTGCGCCGCCTGGGGCTGGTCCTCGCAGGCATCCACGTTGGTCATGGCAGCGGCATGCAGGATCAGATCGGGTTTGGCGGCATGGACCAGGTTTTGGACCTGAGCCGAATCGGCAAGATCCGCCTGAACATAGGAACTATTTCCGGCCGGGGAAACGGCGCTTGCGGGATGAAGATCGCTCATCACCAGCTTCGGGGCGTCGCAATAGGCAGCCGCCAGGTTCTGGCCCAGCAGCCCGTTGGCGCCCGTGATCAGGACGGTTTTGCGAAAATCCATCCGGCTACTCGTATTCCGGGTGACGTCGGGTCCGTATGGCACGGTCCTCCTGGACCGTGTTCATGGCCGGGGGCAGCCATGGCACACCCAGGCAGGCAACCGCTTGAGGCTGAGCGGCTGCACTGGTAAAGTCTTTACAGGTCATCATGTCTTTTCAAGCCGGGAACAAAGAGAATGCCAAGCAAAAGAACGAGCGAAACAGCCGAGACCGCCGTCCCAATCTTCAGGTAGCGCGAATGGATTGTGAAGTCCACGGTCGATTTCCCGGCCGGGACAACAACGGCCATCAATGCACCATCGGCCCGATAGATCTCCGAACGCGCGCCGTTGATCGCGGCCTGCCAGCCGGGATAGAACACTTCGCTCACAAAGAGCAGACTGGATCGTGACGCGGCCACCTGAACCTGGAACCGGTTGGACGAGACTTTCCGGTAGACGGTCGTCCCCGCTGATGTGGAATCGGCTGACGGGGTATAGCCTTCGGGTTTCTTTTCCAGCAACAGCACTCTGCGATAATCGAAGCCAGGGTCTTTGAGCCGTTGCACTGCCAGGCTTTCCGGAAGGATCTCAAACCGGTCCGCAAGAAATACCCGCGGCAAAGCGCCGGGATTGGGAATCACGCTAACAGCCTGCCCCCGGCCGGGCCTGTAAAGCAGGTATTTCGTGTTGAGCAGATTGAGAAAGGGATTGCCCTCCACATTTCCGCGCTGAAGCTGCTCGACGAGATTGGCCGAGTTCTCGCCGCGGAATGCGCGATACCACTTGAGTTCGTTGTCGTGAAAGCCGCCCACGCTCTCCAGGCCGAAGTTACCCACGAAATTTTGGTTATAGCTGCCCGGAAGATCGAAGACCCGCTTGGGCTCGGGATCGCGCCGCACCTGCATGATAGCCGCATCGGGGGTTGTATACTCCAACGGGTCCTGAACCTGAATGAACCGGCTGTCCACCCGCCAGAGGTCAATCACCGCCACAACCGCCAGAATGGAGACCAGTGTGGCCGCCTTGAGCTGTCCCTGCACATACATCCGCAGAACGAAAAGAGAGCCGGCCGTTAGAACGCCCCAGATCCACAGCCCTTTGACGAAATTCGGATAATTGGCCGCCATGATCTGCGCCTTTTCGGCTGTCATATCGCCATAGAAGATCGAGCGCCAGATCGACTGCACGGCATCGCCCGCAATGCTCAACACAACGCAAAGGCCCAAGACGCCGCCGGCGGCGTACAGCAATCGCTTTATGATCCGCTC
Source organism: uncultured Fibrobacterota bacterium (assembly GCA_964455935.1). GTDB lineage: Bacteria > Fibrobacterota > CAYVZU01 > CAYVZU01 > CAYVZU01 > CAYVZU01. Next base: position 37,342 of record CAYVZU010000004.1, on the reverse strand, counting down.
CTTGCGTTCATGCGGCCAGGCCGGCGACTCCTTTAGAAACTGGGAAAGGCCGGTTGCCGCAACCATAACCAGGCCAAAGGCGAACCAGAGCATAAGCATGCTGGGCCCGCGGAAACTTTTTACGCCGGGAATCAATTCGTAGCAGAGGCGGAACAACGGCGTATGGGCGCCCAGGCTGTAAAACAGCCCGAACAGGCCGGCGCCCATCCAGAAGAGCTTGGTCCGGTCCGCAAGAACGATCAGCGAAAATACAAAGAGCATGGTGGAGACCAGCCCCACGTATTCCGTGTTGAGTTTGAAGTAGTTGCGACCCCAGTAATTTTCGAGCGTATTGCCGAATTCGGGTACCCACAGCGAAGCCGCTTCCTCCGGATGCAGCGACCAGCTTGCCGCATACTCAAAGCCCTTTTCCGGGCCGCGCACCGAGAGACCTTCCTGGACAAACATGTAAGGAGCAAGGAACTGGATCATCCCCAATCCCAGGCCCAGGGCCACCCCAACCCAGAAGAAGGAGAATACCGGAACCGCCGGCCGCACGGCCTTTTTATCGCGGATGATGAAAACGACACGGAACACCATGTAGGCAAAAAGCCCCCAGAGCACGAAATAAGTCATCTGAATGTGCGAGGTGAGAAGGCTCAAGCCAATGGGAAGCCCAAACAGGGCGCTGTTGCGCAGCGTGGGCTTTTCAATAAGCCGTTCGAGCATCCAGATGCACAGCGGCAGCAGCGAAATCACATACATCTTGCCGTCGTGGCCCGGATAGGTATGCGACACAAACTCCGCGTTGAGCATGTAAAGCAGCCCGCCCAGCAGGGCAATGCGCCGTTCGAGCCGGAACCCTTTTTCGAACATCAAAGATGCGAACAGCCCGGCCAGGAAGACATGGAGAAAGATCTTGTACCCTATGAGGCGAGGAACGGAAAAAAGAAAATTGAAGACAACATTCACCGGATAAAAGGCATCGCCAAACATGGCGTCGACCGTGGGCATGCCGGATAACCGGGTTGAGGTCCAAAGCGGGAAACGAAAATGGTGAAGCTCGTTCTGGTACAAGACCTTGCTGTCAAGCGAGGTGATTTGGTCCGAGCAAGAGAGCATTTCGTCGGAGAATAGAAAAGGGGCGTAAAAAAGGCATGCCACAACCAGAATGATGCACGCGGGAAACCACCAGCGGCCGACAAGGCCGGACCCGGACTCAAGGCCTTGTTTGGGCGACGTCGCGGAGAGGTTCCGTTTGTTTTTTTGTTTGGTTGCCAAAAGTCCGTCCTTTGCGGCTATATATTATTTTGGAACCGTAAATATAACAAATTTCCCTCTTTCCGACGGTGGTGCCCGCCTTGCAGGCGATTACCAAAAAACGAGCCATCCTGGTATTACGCTATGGTTTGGCTGCCTTGGCTTTGGGCTGGGTCTACTACCAGATCCCGGCAAAATCATTGAGGGGAGCTTTCGAACAGACCGCCCTTTGGACGGCAGCTCTGTTTTTGGGCCTTCTGATCATCGCCATGACGCTCCAAGGGGTGCGCTGGTGGATCCTTCTGCGCGCCTTTGCCCCGGACCTTTCCGCTGCCCGGGCGTTGTACGCTCATTTTGTAGGCCAGTTCTATTCGGTGGTTCTTCCAAGCAGTGCGCAAGACATCGTCCGAACGGTGCTGATCTCTCGCAACATAGATTATTCGGTTTCCTGGGGGGCAACCTGGGTTTGCCGCGTATTGGGAATTGCCAGCCTGCTTGCCTGTTCGCTTTATGGATTGGCCTCCCTGTTCCATTCCGGTCCGCCAAAAGGTCTTCTTATTTTGATAGTTCTAATTGCGGGTCTCATGACGGCCCTCTTCGCGTTCTCGTTTAGTAAGGCGCTGACAAGGCCTTTTCGATCCATCCTTCGGAGGCTCTTGCCGGCGCGTATCTTCGGCTTCGCCGATCGCATCCGCGAGGGCGTTTATCGGTTTCGGACAAAAAGCCCTGCGCTCCTTGTCGTGTTTGGTGTGAGTGTCGCCATTCAAGCGCTCGTTGCCATTGCGTCCTGTTTTCTGATTCGGGGCATTACAGGCAGGTTCTACTTCAATGAATGCTTCGCCTACATTCCTCTCATCGAGATCCTATCGGTTGGCGCGGCTCTTACGCCCAGCGGAATTGGGGTGCGGGAGAGCCTCAGCGCCTTGATGTTCCGGCAAATGGGACTGCCTGGCGAGGCGATTGGGGTCTACGTGGTTTTCACTTTGCTCTCGAGCCTTCTAAAAGTAATCGGCGGCATCCCGCTGTTGATTCGACCCTTGGGGAGGACACGGTTATGAAACTCCAGAAAACAGCGCGCGAATACTACGAAAGCTGCTATACGGAGGGAAATGCGAAATTCAGAAACAATCCTCGGCGAATACGGAGCAATTTAAGAGGAATACCGTTTCGAAGCGGAGAGAGAGTGTTGGATGTCGGGTGCGGATTTGGAGGAACAAGTTCCCATGTCTTGGAAGCGGGTGGAAAAGCTGTTGGAATCGATCTCTCGTATGGAGCTGCCCGCTGCGCTCACAAAATCGGCGTAACCAGCGTTCAGGCAAATTCCGAATGTCTGCCCTTCCGAAACGGATCGTTTGACAAAGCCCTGTTCATGGGAACCTTAGAGCACTTTCCCAATCCAAAGGCAGCCCTGCAAGAAGCCGGGCGAACGCTGAAGACGGGCGCCAAGGTCTGTTTGGTCGTGCCCAACAGCCGGTTCCCTCTCTTCCGCTATCTCAACGGCACGGGCCAAATTCACGAGACGCCCAGGTCATTCAACGAGTGGAAGAAGCTGTTCGCCGAGAATGGGTTTCACCCCGAATCCTGCTATTCCGACGTGGGACCTGGTTGGCTTGACCGGGGCATCCTGGGCATTCCCAAGAGACTCGCATTGGCCATTGTCAACTTGCTGCCGATCGAATTTACCTACCAGTTTGTAATCATTTGCCGATATAGGCAATAGTTCTACGATACCTTAAACTCCGCCGCGCATGCTACTGCGAAATTCATAGTAAATCAAATTTGATGGAATTTTCTTCTGCGCAATTTTGCAGAAAATGCAGTTTTCCATACAGCTCTTTCCTTCAAAACAAACGGACGGTCATAATCCTATTTGGGAGGACCATTCTATGATTGCGGAATTGATGGAAATCCGGTATCTACGGGCCCAATCCCGCAATCCTGCTAAAATCATCCTTGCTACAACTTGCGCAGATTCGCGCTGTCGCCGATGACAACCAGAATATCACTGGCTTCGATTATGGTTTCGGCAGAAGGGTTCGCGTTTTTGGTTTCTTCGCGAGTGTCTTTGCCGTCTTTTGATGTCATTTTATGAATCGCAATCACATTTACCCCGTATTTGGTCCGCAGCTTCAGGCTCTCGATGGTTTTTCCCACAAAGGCCGGGGGCGCGGCCACTTTTGCGATTGCCGTTGTGTCGCCGATCACCGTAAGATCCAGCAGACGCGCATGGATCAAGCTGTTGGCCAGCCGCTCGGCGGCTTCCACTTCGGGCGTAATGATTTGATCGATGCCAACTGCCTTCAGAATTTTAACGTGCGTGGGATTGGAGGCCCGTGTCACAACCCGGGGCACGCCATTCTGTTTGAGCAACACGCATGTCAGGAGATTGGCCTCGAAGTCTTCGCCGATGCATACCGCCGCCGCTTCAAATTCACCCAGGTTTAGGCCCTGCAGTGACTTCTCGTCCGTGGCATCGAGGCACGCGGCGTAAGTGACTTTGTCGCTGATCTGCTCGATCAACTCCATCTTAGAATCAACGGCCACCACTTCAGCCCCTCGCTCCATCAGCTTCAATGCCAGGTTGCGGCCGAAGACGCCCAGTCCAATCACGATATAGCGGTCCATAGATCTCCTTGTATTAAACCCATGCTTAAAATGCAAAGCGCTAAACGCAAAAGGCAAAGCCCGGATCAACCGGGCGCAGGAAGTCAGCCGATCATGACATGTTCCTGCGGGTATTCAATCCGCTGGCGTTCGCGCGAAACGCCGATTGCATAGGCCAGCGTAATCGGCCCCAGCCGGCCGATCAGCATGGTGATTGAAATCACAATTTTTCCGACAATGCTCAGCCTGGGCGTCAATCCGCGCGAAAGGCCAACGGTTCCAAAGGCCGAGACCTGCTCGAAGATGATATCCATGAAGTCGGCCCGCTCCGTAATCGTGAGAACGAATGTGCCAAGAAGGACCGCCACAGCCGAGAAGCAGAATACGATAAGTGCCTTGTTGAGAGCCACAAAAGGGATGTTTCTGCGAAAGAGAACGATCCGGTTTTTCCCCGTTAGCATCGCGGCAATCCCCGCGATCAGGACGCCAAACGAGGTGGTCTTAATACCTCCGCCGGTTCCGCCCGGAGAAGCGCCGATGAACATAAGAACAACCAGCACCAAAGCCGATGTGATGGACAGGGCCGCTGTATCCACGGTGTTGAACCCCGCCGTTCGGGCTGTGATGGATGTAAACAAAGCCGAAAAGAATCGTTCGCGCCCCGTCCACTCCGGGTTGCCCCTTTCAAGCAGGTAGAGAAGCGCCGCTCCGGCAATGATCAGAAATCCGGTCATCAGCAGAGCCATGCGGGACTGCAATCGCATTTTGCGGAACCCGGTTTTTTCCCCGGACAGAATATGCGATCCACCCAGATCCATTAGCACGGCAAAACCAAGGCCGCCGAAAATAATGAGAGCGGAGAAAACCGACAGAATGCCGGCCCTGCTTTGGTATGCGCACAGGTTCGAACCGAACAAGGAAAACCCCGCATTGCAGAACGCTGAAATGGAATGGAAAATCGAATTATAGGCCAGACGGCCCAAGCCCCAACCTTCGCTGCGCCACAGGAGAGAAAGCATCAACGCGCCCACCGCTTCAATGCCGAAGGTAATCAACACGATGTTGCGCAAGGTCCGGGAAATCAGGCCAATTTGATCCACATTGACCATTTCGCCCAGCATGATCCGGTCTCGGATTGAAAAGCTCATTCCCAGAAAGATGGCCAGGGCACTGGCAAATGTCATAATTCCCAAACCGCCGATCTGAATCAAACCAAGGATAATGGTTTGGCCCAGGAGCGTAAAATGGGTTCCGGTGTCGAACAGGGTGAGTCCCGTGACACAGGTGGCGCTGGTGGCCGTAAAGAGCGCGTCCAGGAAGGAAATCCCATGGCCCGGTTGCGTGGCATTGGGCAACATCAGCAGGACTGCCCCAACCAGAATCACCAGCACGAAACTGGCCGCAAAGGTCGTGGAGGGTTTCAGGCGCAGATTTGCGATGCGCAGATTAAGCCGGACCAGACCTGCGGCAATGCTAAGGGCAACCAGGACCTGCGCGGCTACCCGGATTGTGCCGGAGGGCAAGGGGAGACTTCTGCTGCGGCCTCCGATGAGGAGGTAGAATCCCATTCCGATCAGGCTCAGCAGCACCAGGGCCGTTTCAAGACCATGACTGCGTAAAAAAAGCGGCTTGCTTCGACTCAGGAGGATTTTGATCCCATGCTGAGCCGCGAAGAAAAGAAGAACCGGAGGGAGAAGCCCGTCCAGTCGATCCATCATTGCGGCGGAAAACTCAAAACCGTACCGCGCTACAAGCGCGGCGCCGGAGACAAGCCCCACCAACATGAGAATGCGGTTAAGCCATCGCGCCCACGGAACGGCCCAAGGATAATAATATTCGTCCATATGATTTGGAGATAATCGTAATTGGAGTATTGGAAAATAGCTATTTGCCGCTGTTCAGGATGGGTTGGCGGTGCGGCAATTCCTTCTTCCCGACCCGAGCTTTACATTAGTTTTATTAATATTTTATATTGCTCAGCATAATCAAAAGGAATCTTGCATGCAAATCGAAGCTCTCAAAATGTTCTGCGATGCGGTACGTCTGCACAGCTTCACGGCAGCGGCCAAAGAGTGCAGGGTCACCCAATCCACGATCAGCCAGACGGTCCAGCAGCTCGAGAACCATTTGGGCCTGAAACTGATCGAACGAACTACGCGGCCCTGGAAGCTGTCGTCGGAAGGAAAGGTTTTCTACGATGGCTGCCGCCAAATCATCGAGCGCTACTGCGAACTCGAAATGCAGGTGAAAAGCTTTCACGACACCCTCAGCGCGGTCGTGCACGTGGCCTGCATTTACTCGGTGGGCTTCCGGATGATGAACCAATATTGCAAGCAGTTCTCCGAGATCTGCCCCCTTGCCAAAGTTCAACTTGAATACATGCATCCCAGCCGTATTTACGAGTGCGTGCGCAACGAGGACGTCGATATCGGCATTGTCTCCTTCCCGCAATCCGATCGCCATCTGGAGGTCATTCCCTGGCAATCCGAGACCATGGTGCTGGCCTGCCGGCCCGATCACGAGCTGGCCAAGCGCAAAGAGATCGCACTCAATCGAATCGCCGGAAACCGGTTTGTGGGTTTGGACCGCGATTTGGGGATCCGGCGCGAGGTCGACCGCTATCTGCGTCACAATGGTGTGGATGTGAACGTGGTTCTTGAGTTTGACAACATCGAAGCGATCAAACGGGCCATTGAAGCCGGGCTGGGAATCTCCATTCTCCCGCAGCCGACTCTGGAGAACGAACTCAAGACGAAGATGCTGGCTGCCGTGCGTCTGAACCCCGGAGATTTCAAACGTCCGTTGGGAATCATTCACCTCCGGGGAAAGCGCTTCAGCCCCAATCTCCAACGCTTCGTGGACATGCTCAAGTCCTCGGCGGATTAAATCATGCGCCGACCCTAACCTGGAATTCAAATGTCACTGATCGCAATAATTTCAACCCAAGGCCAATCCCAGCCGACCGCCATGCGATGGGTCTGGAGATGGCCGTAACGCCAAAAGGAGCCTGCATGTCCGTCAAGCAGATTGTCGAACTGGTCAAAACCAAGAATCCCTCCGAACCCGAGTTCCACCAAGCCGTTGAAGAAGTTCTTGAGTCGATTGAACCCGCATTGGATCGCCACCCCGAATTTGCCCGCGCCAAGATTGTGGAGCGCCTGATCGAACCCGAGCGGACCATTCTTTTTCGCGTGCCCTGGTTCGACGACAAAGGCCAGGTCCAGGTCAATCGCGGTTACCGTGTCGAGTTCAACAGCGCGATTGGTCCCTACAAGGGCGGCCTGCGGTTCCATCCCAGCGTGAATCTGGGCATCCTCAAATTTTTGGGTTTCGAACAGATCTTTAAAAACTCGCTCACGACGATTCCCATGGGCGGTGGAAAAGGCGGATCGGATTTTGATCCTAAGGGCAAATCGGACAATGAAGTCATGCGGTTCTGCCAATCATTCATGACCGAGCTGTTCCGCCACATTGGCCCGCGCACCGACGTCCCGGCGGGGGACATTGGCGTGGGTGGCCGTGAAATCGGTTATATGTTTGGCCAATACAAACGGCTGAAGAATGAGTTTAGTGGGACTCTCACCGGCAAAGGCCTGGCGTGGGGCGGCTCTTTGATCCGGCCCGAAGCAACCGGCTATGGGGCAACCTACTTTGCTCTTGAAATGCTCAAGACGCGGGGCGAGGATTTTCATGGCAAAACCGTTGTGGTCTCCGGCGCCGGAAACGTGGCCCAGTATACGGTCGAAAAGGTCAATCAGCTGGGCGGAAAAGTCGTGACGCTTTCGGACTCCGATGGATTTATCCACGATCCGGACGGGGTCGATGAGGAAAAACTGGCCTTTGTCATGGACCTCAAAAACGAAAAGCGCGGCCGAATCAAGGAGTATGCCTCCAAGTTTAAAAGCGCAAAGTATTATGCCGGCAAGAAGCCTTGGGGAATTCCCTGCCAGGCTGCCTTTCCCAGCGCTACACAGAATGAAATCAGCGGAGACGATGCCAAGACACTGATCGACAATGGCTGTTATGTGATCAGCGAAGGCGCCAATATGCCCACGGATCCCAAGGGTGTGAAGCGCTTCCTGCAGGCCAAAGTTCTTTATGGGCCCGGCAAAGCGGCCAACGCGGGCGGAGTGGCCACCTCGGGGCTTGAGATGGCGCAGAACTCCATGCACCTTTCGTGGACGCGTGAGGAAGTGGACAAGCGGCTCGAGACAATCATGAAGTCGATCCACACGGCAGCGCTGTTGGCTTCGGAGGAGTACGGCCAGAAGGGCAATTACGTGCTTGGAGCCAATATCGCCGGGTTCATGAAGGTCGCCAAAGCCATGCTGGCCCAGGGATTGGTGTAGCCGGCAACATTTTCAGATCGTGCGGAGACGTTGCCTGGCAACGTCTCCGCACGAAATTTATCCGCGACTTCCGCTTGCTTTTGAACTTTTAGAACGGTTCCAGCGTCGCCGACAATCCAGCCATTGGTCGCATCGAGCAATCCAGGTCGCGCCGCCATTTGATGTTGCCAGAATTACTCCGTTGTCGCCGGCGACCCATCAGTTCTGCGCATTCGCAAAACAAACCGAGCGCAAATCCTGATATGTGCCGGATGCCCGGGTTTCCCAGGCTGCCCCGCCATTGGTCGAATTACGCGGGTTCCAGGCATACTCCCCAACACCTCAGGGCGCAGGACAATGTTTGCAGTCCCTTTTCCGGTTTGGAATACCCGTTTGCCCGTGAGTCTGATTAGCCCTGTTACATCCGATTGCGGATTGCTTCTTCACTCAACAGAATGAAGTCCTCGCCTTTGGCTTTGGGCATGATTGTCACCCGGATCCGTTCGATCCGGCCGGTCTCGGGAGGTTCGAGTTTTCCGTCGGCATCCAGATCCATTTCCTTGAAGTCCAGCATTTGATCGCGGTTGAGATCGAGCAGGCTGTCCTGGCCAAATCCCGTGAAGCTGATTGTGACGGAGCTGTCGCGCAGAACTACCGTGGAGTCAAACCGAAGGACATTGTCTCCGAACGAGTATGAACAGGTCTCGCCGTCGGCGCGGACGAAATCCCATTGCTGCGGCGCAAGCAAGAGAGTGGCGCGACTGAGGCGGATGTTGCGACTTGCGCTGCGCAGCAGTGCCTGCGATTGTTCAAAGGCAAGGGCGCTCTTCTGCCGGGAAAAAACGTACCTCTGCGTAAATTGGTGAAAGGAAAACACCATAACGCTCACCAGCCCCAGAAGGGAGAGGGCCACCAGCAATTCGATCAGGGCGAATCCGCGGCGGAAATACAGCCGCCGCAGAATGATGCTCCGTGGCCGGAAATCTGCAGGCGGTGTCTGCTTTGCGGTCCCGCATATGTTCTTCATCGATACGGCTCCCGCATGACCCGAAACTCCGCCAGGGCGTTCCCGTTCTCGTTTACGACGGATACCGTGATGAATTCCGGGCGAATGATGCGCCGGCCGATGCGTAGAGCTTCTTCGCTGGGCTCTACGGAAAGAGTCACATGCCAGGTTCGGCCATTGCTGACCACCGGACGCTCGAACTCCTTCAAGTCGCCGGGCCAGGCTTTCCATCGTTCGATCTCGGACTTGGCAATCAGCATGGCCCGGCTTTTTTCCTGGTATTTGCGCTGCAGCTTGCCTTCGGCATAGAGCACCCCGATTGCGGGTGTGATCATGAGGGCAAAAACAACCACGGCAACCACGACCTCGATCAGCGTAAATCCAGGCGACTTCTTCATTGGCGCGCCTCGGTCCACTTCATCAATTTGTAATCTTGGCCGGGCTTTCCAAAGGTGACCGGCAAAACGAAATGAGGCGATAATTGGTTGCGCATGATCCGACCGTTCCAGAGAGCATTCTGTCCGGGCGCGAAGTCGTTGACTAAAGACCGTGCGGCCACGCATCCGTGGACCGTGCCCTCCAGCGCGAGGGGGCCCAGGGTGTATAAAACGCCGGTGAAGAGCGCGGTCTTTGCGATGCCTGAAGGGATCCGGTTATCCTTGCAGACCATTACACCTTCAAACCGCGCTTCCTGTCCCAGGAAGAAGCTGCGGGCCGGCTTTCCCGCCCCTGCAATGAAGGCCAGTGTGGGCGATTCGGCATATGCCTGGTTGTTGAGAATGATGCTTTCGCCCGCATACAGGCTCCCCCAGAAGCGCACCTGATCGTCGAAGTAGATGGTGCCTTGGGAGCAGATCGTGACGTTGCGAAACCGGGCCTGATCAAAGCAGTTTACCCGTCCACGGACCAGAATTTCCAGATTGTCCAGGCGCACATTTCCGGAGATTTGAAGATCCCGGGTGACGATAAGGGTCGCCGGTCCCTCCAGAACCATTTCGGGGGAGGGCGGCGGATTGTCGATCAGCATTGGCCCATCCACAAACAACACGGCGTTCTGTTTGAGCGGGACAGGATTTTTTCGCGAGTAAGCCTTGGGCCCGGCCACAATGCTGTCGCCCGGCTGCGGGGCCCTGATTCGGTTGCCAAATCTTCCCATCACATTCAGAAAGGGTGCGAAATCCACATTTGGCCAAGAAGCCCCCTTCTGGTATTTGCCCTCGAATTGGCCGGCCGGCGGGAAAGGGGCCTGGATGTCGCCCCGGACAAGCCCGTTGTTGATCTTCAAGGGCCGCGCATCGGTGAGGATCAGGGCATAGCGGAACTCCGCTGAGAGTTCGCGGCCAAACTGGGCTTCGACAATGCACTGGTTTTGTTTGGAGCGGCCCGTGGCTCTGATGCGAAGAAAAGGCCCTTTATGGGCCAGCATTGCCGAGGCGGAGCTTGAATGGACCGAATCCGAGTAGTCAATCATCTGCTCCAAAACAGAATCGCCCGCGATTTTAATGGTATCCACGAAGGGCACACCGGCTTGGGCGGCCATTAGAGCATACACGGATTTGCTGATCACGGATTCGGCGGCATAGCGGGCGCGCAGCTCGCTTTCATCGTGCAAGCCCGAACGGGTCTGTCGCACCGAAAAAGCGGCCCAACCAAATACAAGCAGCAGAACGATGGTTCCCACCCCAATCGCGAGTACCATGGCGGAACCGGATTCGTTCGAACGCGTGCGAAAGAGCATAAAAAGAGGGTTAGCGGCCAAGGAATCGCCGAGCTTCAGCGGTCGGAAAGCAAAGCATAGTTTTCATATCGTGGGTTCCCGACCGGCATGCTATTTCTGCTGATACTGTTCCAGAACATGGGTCCCCTTGGGCCCCACCAGATTTACGGCCGAGCGCAGAATCGATTGCACCTTGTAGCCGCCGATTTCATCGCCTTCACGGAGGATCAGGGTCTGACCATCGAGGGATTCCAAAACCGCAAGCGGTGGTTGCTTCCAGAGGATTCCCTTGAGCTTGACATTGGGGGCCTCGGAGGCCATACCCGTTGCTTTTGCGCCGGATCTGCGGACCGGCAGGGCCGAGAACGGATCGCCTCCGGTTGCCGCATAGGAGAATGCCGGCTTCATGGTGCGCACGGCCAGCGCTTTCTGGAGTGCCGCGAGGTAGGCCGGGGCCGGCGAGGACCGTCGCGGGCCGGCGGTCTTCGTGGAATCCGCGGATTGCAGGTACGCGGTCACGTCCATATCCGCCGTCAGTTCGCCCCGGCCGTCCACCGACATGCGCAACTCCCCGATGTGGAGCAGTCGGCTCGATGTTTCGATCCTGTTTACCAGCAAGGCCAGATCATGGTAGGCGCCCCGGGCGCGCAACTGAAGAGGCAGCTCGTCGTACCCCGCGCAGCGGCGCTTGGGGCGCGAGGAAACCGATATGATAATAGCGCCGGCCTCTTCGGCTTTCAGGAACAGCAGATCGTAAAGCGAAGCTTCACTGCTGACCGCGAATAGCGACGAGGAAACCTGGGCCTTCTTGCGGGCCAAGGCTTCAAAGTCGGCCTTGAGTTCCGGGAGTCCGCGCGTGCGCACACCCGAGTTTTCGATTCGATGGCGCTCGAATTGCAGAAGGCTGTACGCGTCTCGAACCTCCTCCACGGTTTTCCCAATGAAGCCGCGGGCCAGAACAAGAAGAAAAAGCGGGATCAGGATCCGGAGCAGGCGGTATGTGCGCGCACTCACCATTTCATTGTCCCCGCGCCTTTGGGTCCAAACCAGCCACATCGCATTCCATGCGGAATGCGTGTTCCTCTCCGCGGCGCTCCACCGATATCAGTTTGACGCCCGCGAGCTGCGGTGACGCGGAGAGCGCGGCCATCCATGCGCTGATCGGGCCGGCGGCCCCGCAAAGGCCTTTGAGTTCAAGACGGTAGACCACCACCGGAGTCGAATCGCCGCCTGCAACGCGTTGCCGGTATGGAGCAAGCGTGAGCTGTTCGAGGCGAACCGGCGCCGGCCTTGTGGCGGCCAGCACCTGCAGCACGGCGGCGTGACCTGTCCGGATGCCGGAAAGCTGGACGCCCATGGCGAGCTCGGAAATCTGGTTCATGTTCTGCGTACGCAGAAAATTCATCTCACGCAAGGAGCTCTGGAGACTTTGCCATACCAGGCGGCTCTTTCCGGACTGCCAGGCCAGGCCGCGTTCCATGGCAAAGAGGATCGCGATGACCGACAGAATCACACCGGCCGAAATGGCGGCGACCCGTATCGTTTTGACCACCTCGTGAAATCGCATCTGCGCCTCGACCTCCCGAGGCAGGCGGAAATCCCATTCCTGCAGCAGGGCCGGATCGAGTTGCTGGCGCTTGGGAAGAACGATCTGAACGATTTCCACATGGCGTTCGAGCAGGGCCGCGCGGGTGAATTCCGGAATTTCGCCCGCGCAATACAGTCGCTTGTTTTCGCGCAGGTCGGGCCGAAGCTGGCAAGCCCGTTCAACGGCCGAATACACATCATAGCCCAGGCGGTGGGTGGGCTTGAGCTTGGCCACGCGGCACAGCCCGGTTCGATCGCCCGTCAAAATATAGTGGTGGTCGAAATCGCGCACATAAAGCAAAGCCATGGGAGCGGCCTGCGGCTGGATCTGCTCGAACCGTTGCCATAATGCGACCGCGTGAGGGATACGGCAGACCACAAGAGGATCGGGCCTGCGACCCTGAATCGCGCTGCGCCGGGCCAGGCCGATCAGGTAGCCGTCGACGGTTTCCCGATATCGGTACAGGACATCCGACAGGCTTTCCTGAGCTCCCAGAAGTCCCGCGATCTCCGCCTCCAGGTAGGCGATGGGGTCTGCGTCCTGGGGCTGGCGGGGACGGTGAAAGAACAGGACGTCGTCAAAGAGGACCGTGCGTTTTCCAGGATCAAGGACTTCGAGCATAGATTCGGAAAGAGGCTAGCGGAGTTCGGGAACTTTGCCGGAATTCGATCGTGTCTTGAATTGTTCCAGCTCTTTATCAATATCCACAATGTCTTCCTTATTCAGTATGTGAGGGGTGATGTAAATGGCCAGCTCACTGGATGATTTCGCCGCGATCTTGGACCGGAACAGCCATCCCAACAGAGGAATGTCTCCCAGGATGGGGACTTTCTCGATCGTGCTCTTGTCCTCGGAGCGAATCAGTCCTCCCAGGATAATCGTCTCGCCGTCGTTGAGCCGCACCGTGGTGGAGACATTGCGCACGGAAATATCGGGGAATCCTTCCTCGTTGATGCCGGTGGTATTGGAGACCTCGGGGCTGATTTCGGCCGTGACCTGCCCGCTTTTGGAAATCCAGGGCGTAATGTTGAGCGTAATCCCGGACTGGATGGTTTGGAAACGAGTGATGGGGTCGGTCGTTGTGCCGCCGGCCAGGCGGAAATAGCTCGTTGTGCCGACATGGATGGAGGCCTTGTTGCCGTTAAGAGTGGCAATGCGCGGTTGCGCCAAAATTTTGGCGCGCTTGTCGCGCTCCAATGCGTGAAGCCGAATCACAAAATCGTCCGGCAGAAATCCTACGGTCCCGAATTTAAATCCCGCAATATCCGATGGCAGCCGTGGATTGAGGGTTCTGGCGCCGACCCCGTAAGCAATGCTGGGAAGGAGCATTTCCAGGCTGTCGGCTCCGCGGCCCGACCTGGCCGATACGCCCACTTCGCGACCCTGGTCTCGCCCATATTCGACAATGACCGCTTCAATCATGATCTGCGGCGTTGGAATGTCGATTTGCCGAATGAATTCATTGACTTGGGCAATGATGTCCGTGGTACCGGTCACTAAAACTGCATTCTGCTCCTTAATGACTTGAACGTTTCCCGTTGGAATGGTCTTGGGCAGAAGGTTGGGGAGGCCCTCGGCTTTGATGTGTTTCACGTGAACCAGTTCGGCAATGCTCAAGGCCTGGCCGGAGGGGGTGGTGACATTGCGGTCGCCGATGAGCAAGATGTCTTCGCGAATGGCAAAGGTGTATTGCGTCCCCGAAACCAGGAGAGCGACCGCATGCTCGATGGGCATCTCCTTCAATTTGGCGTTGACCTCGCCCCGGACCGCTCCGTAGGTGATCATGTCGAGCTTGCCCTGGTCGGCGATCTCTTTTAATACATCGCCCAGGTCCGCGCCCTTGAGATCGAGGGTCACCTTCTTGTCTTTTACTCTCACGTCGAGCCGCCGGGCCTCCCGGTCGGGCCTTCGTTTGGCATCCTCGGATGGCATGCCCACCACCAGGATTTCGCCCCGGTACTGCATCGTAAACCCGTTGGCTTCCAGCAAAGCCCGGATCCCGTCTTCCACATCCACATTGCGCAGCGACCCGGAAACCCGGCCGGTGACATTCTTTTCCGCGATGATGTTGATCCCCGTTTTGCTTGAAATGTCGCGGATGAAGTCGTTGACTTCCACGTTGCTGATATTGAAACTGATGGTGTCGCGCTTGGCATCGATCGCCGCGCTGCCTCGGTCCACCGGCTTGGTGATGCGATAGAGATCGCCTTCGCGAACTAGGGCCAGGCCGTTGGATTCAAGAATCGTGCGCAGGCCTTCCATGACCGGAACGTCGGTCAAATGCACGGTCACCTTGACCGTGATATCCTTGTCGATCAGGATGTTAAGACCATAGGCAATGGAAATGGAACGGGCGATATCGCGGATGTCCGTGTCTTTGAAATCAAAGGTCATGCGCGGAACGGCCGCGCTGACGCTTGCAGGCGGCTCCGGAGCGGTCGCGGGTTTGCTGCTGACGGGAGTTGGCTTGGGAGGTTTTGCGGAAGGAGCGGGCGTGCCGGCCGGCGGCGCGGCAAAGACCATTGTTGTCAATCCAATCAACAGCGTACAAGAATGCAGCAGCCGCATGGTACTCCCGCCTTCTATAATGAATTAGGAACTTAGCGAATATAGCACAGATGAGGAAATGATGTAAAGGCTCAGGCGAAGAGGGGAGAAGGGATTACGCTCGATAGGCCCGCAAACAAGGCCGGCGCGAAATGCATAGCGGAAAACTCCCTTGTTCAGACGGGAGTTTTCAAGGAATTCCTGTGCGTTGGTCTCCCCGCCTGGGACCGGCGCGCGCCGGCAAGCCCGAACGGAAGGGCCTTCTTAGGCATCGAACGTTGAACGTTTCACGTCAAATGCTTTCCACACAGCGGACATTCCTGCATCCGGAGCGGTTGTTCGAGCCCGTGCTGCTCCAGCAGGATTTTGTCGCGCATGAGTTCGGCTGTGGCGGCGTCGGCCACCAGGATGCCGTTGTTCAGAAGAATGGCGCGGTCGCAGACATCGAGCACGAGATCGAGATCGTGCGTCGCAATGATGCGGGTGTGATGGAATCCGCGGATCAGATCGATGATGCGCCGCCGATGGCGTGCGTCGAGGTTTGCTGTGGGTTCGTCGAGCACCAGAACATCGGGCAGCGTCGAAAGCACCGTGGCAATGGCGACGGCTTTCTTCTCTCCACTCGAAAGATGATAGGGCGGCCGGTCTTTCAGGTGCTCGCATCCGACCTGGCGCAGGGCCTCCAGGGCGCGCAGCCGGGCTTCTTCGGGCGACAGGCCAAGGTTGAGCGGGCCAAACGTTACGTCTTCAATAACCGTAGGCATGAAGAGTTGGTCGTCGGGGTCTTGGAAAACCATTCCAACGGCTTTGCGAACCGAAGAGAGCGTTTCTTTGCGCACGGGAATGCCGCCCACGCGGGCTTCGCCGGAGCTCGCCAGCAGGCTTCCGTTGAGATGATTGAGCAGGGTCGATTTTCCCGCGCCGTTGGGGCCGACAATGGCAACGGACTCGCCGTGGACAATGCGAAATGAAACACGTTTCAGGGCTTCGGTTCCGTCCGGGTATAAATAGCCGAGATTGACGGCCTCGACCAGATGATGGCTCATTGCATCGCTCCAAAGGCCAGAGCGCCGATCCAGTGCGCAACATTCGTGGCCCGACAGAGGGCGAAGTAACCGATCCAGCCGCCCGCGAAAACAAAATCGGCGGCGCGCAGCCGCGATCCGGAAAACATCCTGATCTCACCGTGGAACCCGCGCGACGCCATGGCGGCATGAATTCGCCGGCCGCGGTCGAGCGTGCGCAAAAGCAACGTACCGGTCAGATAGCCGAACTGCCCAAGCCCAAGCGGCCGGCCAAAAGCGCGGAGCGCTCGGGAGCGAATCATCCGTTCCGCCTCGTCGGAAAGAAGGAATAGATACCGATACATCAACAACAGTTGGTTGACAAGGGGCCTTGGAAATCCAAGTTTGCGCAGGGCCGCCGCGACATGGTCCATTCCGGTAACGGCAATCAGCAGCAGCACGGAGCTGACGGCCAGTATGAAACGTAAGAGAATGGAAAGGTAGGAAACCCAGCCGGCGCTTACGGAAAAGCCGCCAATCGAAAGCAACGGCGCGCGGTCCAACAAAGGGTTGAAGGCGCCCATACAGACCGCAAATGGCGCGGCAAAAGCAAGCCGCTTTAGAATGGGTCGGGCCGGCACGTTTCCTAAGGAGAGCATGACAAAAGGAAAAAGGAAGAACGGGATCAAAGCCGAAGTTTCGTACGCGCGAAAGGATGCAATCGCTGCCAGGAATAGGAGTGTCACAATCAGCTTCACGCGCGAATCGAGATCGTGCGCGAAGCTTGATGCGCGCGCGAGTTCGTCCAGCCTTCGCACATCGAGAATTCCCGCTGCAATGGCGCTCATTGACCTGGCCCCGGCGTTCGCGAATTTCTGCCGAACCGGCGCAGGCCGTACCCGATAAGGCCTGCCGCAAGCAGTGTCACGGCACTGCCTATGAGACCAGCGGTGGAGGTGGATGCGGAGGAAACGGCATCGCCATTTCCATGATTGTCGGACTTGAACGAATAGTCCGGCAGGCGAGCCGTGCCGGTCCGGACACGGCCCAGAAGGCCGTGGATTCCGGATGCGGTCATCGTTCCCGCAGTTTCTGTTTTCTCCAGCGCCCATTCCAGGCCGTCCGGGTTTTCCGAGGCAAACCAGCTCACCACCCCGGCAACGGCCAGCGTGAGCGCGGCAAGAGTCAACACCGCTTTTCGGCTCCGGGCTGGTCGGGCATTGGCCGCAAGAAGCCCCGGCCTGTTTCTCTGCAGCATAACCAGCAGGCCGGCCGTTGCCAGACCCTCAACGATTCCAATGGCCAGATGAATAGGCTGCATAAAGAGAAGAAACCGGCCCGTGTCAATCGCGGAAATTCCGGAAGCCACGGTTTGCAGAACGACACCGACAGCACCCAATTGAAGGCCGGTCACGGCCGCGGCCAGCGAGCCCCAGAAAATTCGCTGTTGCGACAGGCTGGATGCGGTGAGGCCGCGATAGATAAACGGGTAAGCGATGAAGGCCGGAAAAAATCCCATGTTAAAGATATTGCAGCCAAGGGCAAGCAGGCCGCCGTCGGCAAAGAGCAGCGCCTGGATCATGAGCACACAGGCGATGGTCAAAAACGCGGCGGAGGGACCCAGCAGGACTGCCAGAAGCAGGCCCCCTCCCAAGTGGCCGCTTGATCCGGTCCCGGGAATGGCGAAGTTGATCATCTGCGCGGCAAAGACGAATGCCCCGGCCACGGCCATCAGGGGCGTCTTGCTGTCGTCGGCTTCTTTGCGCAATTTGCGGGCGGAGACCGCAAGCAGTCCGGCCGAAATCGCCCACAGGGCGCCGCCGACCTGCGGCGAAATAAGTGCATCGGACATGTGCACAGTCCGCTCCTTTGATGGACACGGTGAAATCCCGATCCCGGCCAACAGGAAAATATATTTCGGGCTTGTGCCTGCCCGCATCTGTCGGAAGGACTTTGAAACCACCGAGCTCGCAGAGGGAAAACGGGAGAAAACACAACGAAGGGTTTTGCCGGCGCAAGATCTTGTGCCTGAGTATTGCGCGAGCGAATCTTTTTCATATAATTTAAAAATGGAAGGAAAACCCATAAAACCCATTATGGCCAAAGGGACGCTTACTACAGGTCAAGCAGCCCGTTGTTGTTCGGTGACTCCGGATACGGTTTTGAAATGGATCCGAAGCGGAAAAGTAAGGGCAAAAAGAACCGCGGGCGGGCACTTTCGAATACTATGGGCCAGTCTCGAACCGTTCTTTTCCAAAAAGCCCCAGCAGATGTCCTGCTGGGAATTTGCAGCCATGAAGGGCAAAGGCCGAGGGTGCACCAAGTGCATTGTCCGCAAAGCGCGCGCCGACAAATGCCATGAACTGGCGGCCTTCCTGCGCGATGCCGGCATTAGCTGCCCTTTTTGTTCAAAAAATTGCGGCGATTGTCAATACCGGCTATCACGGGTCTCTGTATAACCCGGAATTTCGGGGAGGGAAAATGAAAGTCTTTTGCCTGATTGGGGTGGGGCTCTGCATGTTGAGTTCAACCGCTTTGGCGGGGAGCCTGCGGGTCACCGCGACAACAAGAACCTACGACGGCCGCGAGGCCCCAAAGAACCTGGTTGCGGTCTGGATGCAGAACGCGTCTGGCCAGTTTGTGAAAACGATCGGGATATGGGCAGCCGAACGCAAGAACGACTTGGTCTCCTGGAAAGCCGCAAGCAGCATGGATGTAGACGGCCTGACAGGTGCCACCCGTAATGTTCATGGGACTATCTCAGCAACCTGGAACTTGACTAACCAGAACGGACAGCGCGTCGCAAACGGGACCTACCGGTACTGTATCGAAATGACCGAGGACCACTCCAATTCAATCGACCCGCCGGGCCCCTTGGTTCGCGGCAATATCGTGATCGACGGCCATTCCCATTCCCGCACCGGATACGACTCCTCGGCCAACAGCGGGTCCACATTTCTTACCAATATTTCGGTAACAGTCACAGATACGACTTCGTCCGTAATAAACACCATCCCCGGGAAACCCAGCCTTAAGGCTCGCATTGCGGCAAAATCCGGCGTATTAACGCTCTCGCTTCCCGCCGGCGCAATTGGGGCGCCATTGGCTCTGACAATCTGTGATCTTCAGGGGAAAATCGCTCGGCGATATCTGGAAAGATCAGTCTCCTCCGCGGAAAAGAGTGTTCCCGTCCAAGGCCTGAAGGACGGCGTCTACGTGGCCATAGCGGAATTCCAAGGTCAGCTTGTCCGCCAACCCGTTCTTGTGATGAAGAGATGAAAAGGCGATGCGCCAGACCCGCTTTGCTTCCCATAGTGGCCGTTGCCTTGGCCGCGGGCTGTATTGAGCGGTTCGAACCTGTTTCGGGTTCTCTGCCAAAACAGGTTTCCTGTGATCAGTGCCATCATTATCCCGGCGTGTCATGCAAAGACACGGCCGTCCTGGTTCAAGGAGCGACTCACTCGCAATGCGTGGCCTGCCATTGGGATGCAATCCAGCTTGACAGTGCATTGGATCCGGCCTCGAACCACTTCGTCTATTTCGATGCTTCGGATGTAATCGACGGCGAAGAAAAACCCCGGACAGGAAGGCTCCATGCGAATGATCGGCTTGATACCGCCGCAAGCCCCATGCACTGCGCTATGTGCCATACGGTTCCCTCGCCAAAGTGCCAATGGGATTCTCTGCTGCCCATGTCCAAATCCTTCGCGGGCAACTGCTTTGCTTGTCATGCCGGGGCAGTTCAAAAAGACTCCGCGTTGGTTGCCACCTACATTCAGAGACCCAGCAACACCCTTGTGACAACCCGCCGGGCTGCCTGGCTCGTTCATGATGAATTCAGTTTCAACGGCGCGGATACATTTTCGCTGATCGACTCATTGCACCGCAACGGCCAAGCGGACTTCCGGATGGAGTCGGTCCAGTTGGGTCGATGCAATTCGTGCCATGACTACAAGCCCATGGCCGGGCTGCATTCCCTTCATGTCTCCCGCAATTCCTCCGGCGATATTCGGCAGTGCATCGAGTGCCACTTCCAAACCGTAGCCTACGACAGTGCAATTGACTCCACGCAGTTCGGACCGCGCGTGCGGTATGGCCAGACCGTGTTTTTAACACCTGACGGAGATACTCTTCCGCTGGTCAACACGGCCCATCATATGAATGGCGCCAAGGACGTTTCCTTCTATAATCGTTTCATAAACGCGGCAACCCCCGGGCATGATACGATGTTTGCCTGGAACGCGGCTGAAAAGAGTTGCTCGAATGTGGACTGCCACGGTGGAGGTGACCCGTCGTCATCCCTTTACAAAAAGACGTACTGGAAATGAAGAATAGATTCCTGCGCGCTCTCCTTTTTCTCTTCCTGACCATCTTGGCTTTGGGGCTGAGCGGTTGTTTCACGATCATGCAATGGCAACGCCAGTATCTGGGCGACCCAATCATGTACTTCGATAAGGACGAACAGGAGTCCGCGCTAAAGAATCACATCTACCCGCGACGGGAAGGCAGCGCAGGCGGCTACGGCGGCGCAGGCGGGGGTTGCGGATGCTGACAATGCGGGCGGGAGCCGGAAGCTTCGTTACGGTTGGCTGCGCCGCTGCGCTTCTGTTCGGGGTTGCCGGCATCATCGAAGCCGAAAATAGCCTGGCCTACAAATTCCAGTACTATGAGGATAACAACAACTGCATTGTGCGCTCAAACACAGCCCATGTTTCGAAAAAGCTCTCGGAATCCACAAACCTGAACGTGGGTTTTCTGGTGGATGCGATCACCGCGGCTTCACGGCGCGAAGATCGCGGAACCCTTTTGCCCGTGGATGCCATTACGGCCGCCTCTCCCATAAGTGAACAGCGCAAGGAGTACAGCGCGACTCTCTCCTATACCCGCGATTTCTGGAAGGCTTTCAAATCCGGGGGCAACTCCGACAATCCCACGGTGATTTCCGTAACCGCCATGGACAGCCGCGAAAGCGACTATCGTTCTTACACCATCTCGGCCGGGATCTCGCAGGACCTTTTTGAACGCAATACAACCCTTGGGTTCCGCTATAACCGGAATTTTGATCAATACAATCCCCCCGAGCGCTTTTTGCCAGACTCGCTGAATCCAAGTTGGAACTACCTGGGAGAAGGCCGGCGCAAGAACATTGCCTACACCGCCAGTCTCACACAGGGGCTGACGCTGACCACCGTGGCATCCGTCGTTCTGGGCTACGGATTCGAGAGCGGATATCTGGACCGGCCGTATTACGTTGTGTCGGTCGGGCCACGGGCCGGGGTCATGCAATTTTATCAGGAGCACTATCCCGAAAGCAAGAAAAGCGGGACCGTCGTCGCGAAACTGAACCAGTATGTTCCTCTGCTGGATGGCTCTTCGATCCAGGCCGATTACCGCTACTACGAAGATGGTTGGGGTATCAAAAGCCACACGGCGGGAATCGCGGTCTATTTTCGATTTCTCGATAACATCATCGTTCGCCCGGACTATCGGTATTATGCGCAAACCCAGGCGTTTTTCTATGCGCCCTATTATGAGATCCCGCAGGCCTATATGACCGCCGATTTCAAACACAGCGAATTTTCAGCTCACACCATCGGAGGCAAGGTCAGTTTTGAGCTGCGCGATTTCGTCAAACCGCCTGCGTCCTCCTATTGGGCGCTGTATCCGACAACCGTTGATATCGGTTTTGATCGTTACCTGCGTTCGAGCACGGCGGATATTGTCGAACGCGATTTGCATTACAATTACTGGGATATTTCCGAAGGCTTCCGAGCCTATTGGATCGAAGCCGGAGTCGCGTTCTCATTCTAGAAGTAAGGAGGAATCATGAAACGGATCGTGGCCACATTGGTGTTCGTCGCCGGTCTTCTTGCCGATGCAACCGCATCGTCGCCGGCCCCTGTATTCAGCCTATTCGACCTGCAGGGAAATCAGGTTCGTTTGGAGGACCTGAAAGCGAAAGTCATTGTTCTCGATTTTTGGGCTGTGTGGTGCAAGACCTGCAAAGAGGCCTTTCCGGCGTTGAATGACCTTCAGAAGAAATATGGACCGCAAGGGCTTCAGGTGGTTGGCGTCAACCTGGACCGGCAGCCGTCCCCAAAGATTTCCGGCTTCGCGAAAAAGGCCCAGATCAGTTATATGATTTTGCTGGATCCCAAGGGCGAAACCACAAAACCTTACGACATAAAGGGCGTCCCCTCGCTGATCATTCTTGACGAGAATAGAAATATCGCCAAGCGATTCCGCGGCTATTCACCCGACGAAGGCAAGAAGATCGAGGCGGCGATTGAAGCGCTTCTCAAATAGGAGTTTCCCATGGACGCAATCATTCAATCTCTGCAGATGTATTTGGCACAAGGCAAGATGACGGCCTACCTGATGGTACTGCTTGGAGGCGTATTGTCCAGCCTCACACCGTGTATCTATCCCATGATTCCCATCACGGTTGGCATCATTGCGGGCCAGAAACAATCCTCAAGGCTGCAATCGTTTCTTTTGTCCCTGGTTTTTGTTGTTGGAATTGCGCTGACCTATTCGGCTCTTGGCCTGATTGCCGTTGGAACGGGTACGCTGTTTGGCCAGATCAGCAGTAGTCCCTGGGTGTCGTTTCTTGTTGCGAATATCTGCATCCTGCTGGGCCTCAGCATGCTGGGTGTGTACGAAATCCGTTTGCCCGGATTTCTTTCGAAATTGCAGGAAGCCGACCGGCAGGGCGGCAAGTACGCCAATGTGCTCCTGATGGGAATTGTCTTTGGACTGGTCGCCTCTCCTTGCACCGCGCCGGTGCTGGGCGTGGTCCTGGCCTATGCCGGCACAACCCGGAGCTTTGTGTATGGTTCCAGTCTTCTGTTTGTATACGCGATTGGGCTCGGGGCTTTGCTGATCCTGGTGGGGACGTTTGCGGGGCTGCTCGCGCATATGCCGCGTTCGGGCGCCTGGATGGTCCGGATTAAAAAGGCCCTGGGTTGGCTGATGATTGCCGCGGGGGAATATTTCCTGGTGCAAATGGGCAAGGGAATGTTCTGACCGTGAACCGGTTTCTTTCCATGCGGGGGGGCATGGCTGTCGCGGCCGGCATCGCCCTGCTCTCGGTTGTTGGAATCCTTGTTCCCCAGAATCTTTCGCCGGAACAGCACCGGCGTCTTCTTGGAAGGGCGGGGTCTGCGCTGGTTCGATTTGCGGGCTTCGACCGCATGTTCGACTCGCCCCTCTTTTTGTTTCTCCTGGGTCTCCTGGGAGTTCAACTGGCGGTATGCGGTATTCGCCGTGCGATTCAAGCCGTCGGTTCGGTGAGTCATTCAAAACCGGATCGCGGCCCCAAGGCCGGGGTGTTCTGGCGCACAATCGGTTCGGCGGTATTCCATTCTTCATTGGTTCTCTTTCTGATTGCCGGATATCTGAGCCGATTTGGATTCGACCGTCTGGTGCAGATGCGGCCCGGTGAAGCCATTCCCATCCCGGGCCTGTCTTTCCAAGTCCGCGCCGACCGCTTTCGTATTGATCAAGATGAGAAAGGCGCAATCCGCAATTATCAGACGGACCTAACTTTTTTGTCCGGCCAAGGGCAGGTCCTGGCCCGTCTGACGACCGAGGTGAATCGTCCGGCAAAATTTAACGGGTTCCGTTTCTACCAAATGACCTATGTGGAAGATCCGGAATGCATTGACAGCGCCTCCCTAAACATAACGGGACCCCGGTTGAACTACACAGGCACCATACCCTATGGCCGGACAGTTCAAATAGCCGAATCCCTTTCGATTCATTTGGATCGCTTCCTCGCAGATTTTGCCTTTGACCTCCGCACACGCCAGGCCTATTCGCGATCGAAGCAGTCGCGCAACCCAGCGCTTCGAACGGTTGTTGTGCGAGAAGCGGATACGGTTTTCAATGGTTGGGTTTTTGCCCGGCACCCGACATTTCATGGAAGCCGAACGAGTTTCGATGTTGCTCTTGTTGATTATCGGCCGGCCTATTCCTCGGGAATTCAGATCAAGCGAAATCCGGCCGAACTTCTGGTCTGGATCGCGATCACCCTAAGCTGTGCCGGCCTTATTCTTGTCTCCTTTGTGAAACGCTCCGTGCCGGAGTTGGGAGGTTCTTACGAACGGCCTTGATGTCGTGCTCTTCCGGACCTGCTTTCTGCTTTATGGCACTGCCTGTCTCCTGCACACGGCTCACATTGTGGTGAGGCATAGAAAAATCGGCCTTACGGCCGAGCTGTCGATGGCTGCCGGATTGATTGTGGAGAGCCTGGCCTTGGGCCGCCGCGGATTCGCCTTGGGCCATCTACCCATCACGAACCTTTTCGAATATCTTGGTCTCCTTTCCTGGGCCACTGCCATCTTTTACTTCGTCGCGATGGTGAAATTCCGCAGGCCCGAATTCGAGACGGCCATTGCCTGGATCGTGTTCATGCTTGTGGCCGCGGCCTCGCTTCTCCCCAAGGAGCCTTCGGCCCAGCTTGTGCCGGCCTTGAGAAGCATCTGGCTGCCGATTCACGTGACCCTGGCGGCCGCAGGTGAAGCGGCCTTTGCCGTGGCCTTTGGCGCGAGTCTTCTGTTCCTCCTAAAGCGGGCTGTCCCGATGCACAGCCGCTTGGGCCGGAGGCTTCCGGATTGGGTTCTCATCGACCAGTTTGAATACAAAGCGATTTCCGCGGGATACCCGCTTTTCACCGTTGGTGCGCTCTTTGCCGGGGCTATTTGGGCGCATCAGGCCTGGGGCAGCTTCTGGAGTTGGGACCCCAAGGAAGTCGGCGCGCTGATCATCTGGCTGGTCTATACTATATACCTGCATGCCCGTTGGATTCGAGGTTGGCGCGGCATGCCGACGGTTCTTTTAAGTCTCTTGGGGTTCATTTGCGTGCTGGCAACCATTTTTGCCACGCTGGTTCTGGGCGGGCTGCACGGGTATAACTGAATCGACGTGGATTCAGAATTTGATCTCGGCGGTCCAGCCAAAGCCGTCTTCATCATCCCAAATGGCGCAGTTGATTCTCCATATTGAAAGTGGTAAGATCTTGTTCCAATTTCTCCATCCAAAGCGGAGAACGGGTCGGTTTGAGCCCAGCTTCGCAGCGGGAACCTGGGCATTTAATAAATGCCACTACACCATTTAGGATGGCTGCGTGCCCCAGTTTATGTTACAAAATATGCTTAAATCGCTTAAGGGTACCTAAAATGTCACAATTCATTTATCTTTGGGGCAGCTGAGATGCCAGATTTGCCCCATCTCAGCTTCATGCTTCATTTTCGAGGCAAATTTCCCATGAAACGGATTCTTTAAAGCCACCAACAAACTGGCTTGTATCGGTGTGAAAGGTGTTTTAGGCCGCATGCTCTAACTTGGGTCATTTCAAAGCAGGGCTAAACGGTGATGTGATTTTTCTCACATAATCGTTGCCATTTCATAATAAGAGCATTTATTTTAAGCGACTCCAATTAAGAACGGGTACAAAAATAACAATTCCTTAAACACACAAAGCAGGAGGATTCATGGAACGAGGTTCAAAGACGGCCGTGCAGAATCGATGGGGAGTAGCCTTCGCCGGCGTGGCGCTTCAACTTATGCTCGGAACGGTTTATGCCTGGAGCTATTTCCAGAAGCCCCTGACCGCCACTTACCAATGGAGCAACTCGCAAGCGGCTTGGGCTTTTAGCCTTGCGATCTGTTTCCTTGGCCTTTCGGCCGCCTGGGGCGGAGTTAATCTGGCCAAATATGGTCCTCGAAAATTGGCGATGACCGGCGGATTTCTCTTTGGATTGGGATACCTTTTGGGCGCTCTTGCGCTGCGAAATCAATCGCTTGTTTTGCTGTACATTGGATACGGAGTCATTGGCGGATGCGGACTGGGACTGGGTTATGTTACGCCTGTGGCGACCGCGGCAAAATGGTTTCCCGACAAGCGGGGCTTTATTACGGGAATGGTCGTCATGGGCTTTGGGTTGGGCGCCTTGCTGATGAGCAAAGTATTCGCGCCGATGCTGCTTTCGGCCACTCACGGCAATCTGGTCCAGGTTTTCGCTTACCTGGGCCTGGTTTTCATGGCCCTGACCATGTTTGCCGGATTTTTTCTACAAAATCCCCCGGCCGGCTATACCGTTCCAGCGGCCCAAAACGCCGCTTCCAAGCCAACGGCCGCATCCGCACAGGTGGATGAACGTTCAGGAACCCTTTTGGAATATGTGTTTAGCGGTCGTTTTTTCATTATGTGGCTAATTTTCTTCTGCAATATCTGTGCTGGGATCGCCATCATCGGTTTTCAATCCCCTCTTATGCAGGGTTTCGCAAAAGCCGCAAATCCCAACCTCGATGCAGCAGCGTTGGCCGCGATTGGCGCGACACTGATCGCCGTCAGTTCACTTTTCAATGGCATAGGTCGCTTTTTCTGGGGAGGAACCTCGGATAAACTCGGAAGAATACAGGTTTTTCGGATCATGCTTACAACCCAGGTGCTGGCCTTCATATCACTCATGTTCGTTTCGAATCCTTGGGTATTTGCAATTCTGATTTGCTATATCCTGCTTTGCTATGGCGGCGGATTCGGCACGATGCCCTCTTTTGTTACCACGGTATTCGGCGCCAAAATGATGCCGATCGTATACGGATCGATTCTTACGGCTTGGTCGGTGGCGGGAATTGTGGGCCCCCAGGTTGTTGCGGTCATTTCGGATTTGCGCCCCGCAAATGCCGCCTACTACTCCTTTGCGTTTGGGGCGATTGTGCTTGCAATCGGATTGCTGCTTTCTTTCATTGCCGGCAACAAACCTTACGCGGCGAAGTCCAATGCGTAACGAATTAATCATTTTTGGGGAGCTGGAATAATGGAAAAGAAAGCAAACCGAAGCGCATTTGCGCTTACGGAAAAGGAGAAAATCCTTCTGGACGACCTGGACGCCAAACTGGAGGAATACAAATCCGTACAAAGCCCCCTGATCCCGGCGCTTCAGGAGACGCAAAAAATGTTCGGATACGTCCCGAACGAAGCGGTCCGGCGGATTGGGAGCAAGTTGAATGTTCCCCTTTCAAAGATTCAGGGCGTAATTACCTTTTACTCTTTTTTTTCCCTTGTTCCGCGCGGGAAATATACGGTCCGCGTCTGCCTGGGAACGGCATGCTATGTTCGCGGCGGTAATGATGTGCTGGAAGCCATAAAAAAAGACCTGGGCATTGACGTCGGAGAAACCTCGGCGGACCGCCTTTTTACCCTAGAAATCGGGCGCTGCTTCGGCGCGTGCGGTTTGGCGCCGGTTATTATGGTCAACGATACGGTCCATCAACGCGTTAAGCCCGCAAAAGTCCGCCAGATCTTGCAGCAATACCGCGAGGTGGAAAAGAAAGAGATGGTGTGCGCATGAAATTCGCGACAATCCAATCAAAAAAGATTATCGGCGATCCCCATGCGCTCGCGGCCATGCGGGACCGTGTAAAAACCGAAATGCAAAGCCGGATATCCGGGGGCAAATTCGAGGTACGATTGTGCATGGGCGGCGGTTGCATCGCTTCGGGTTCGCATCGGATAAAAGAGGCGCTTCTTGCGCGCATCCGCGATAAGAAGCTGGAAGGCAAAGTCACGCTTACGGAAACAGGATGCCTGGGACCTTGCGTCTGCGGGCCGGTCCTGCTTGTCCGTCCCGGCGATGTTTTTTATCAAAATATCGGACCGAAAGATGCCGAGGAAATCATTGATCTTCACATCGAAAAGGGCGAGGTCGTTAAGCGCCTTCTTCCAAAGGGAGATTTGGAATCCGAATCCCTCGCGAAACTCAGCGATATTCCTTTTTTCAAACGGCAAAAAAAGATCGTTCTCCGCAACTGCGGCCAGGTAGATCCTCTGCGGATCGAAGATTACATAGGCATGGATGGCTTCGCCGCCCTTGCCAAGGCCGTGACCTCGCTGTCGCCCGACGAAGTTATAAGCCAAGTAAAGATCTCGGCATTGCGCGGACGGGGGGGCGCCGGTTTTCCTACAGGCTTGAAGTGGAATTTTACAAAAGCTGAACCGGGAGAGACCAAATATATCCTTTGCAATGCCGACGAAGGCGATCCTGGGGCCTATATGGACCGGAGCGTTCTGGAAGGCGATCCCTACAGCGTGATCGAAGGCATGGCGATTGGCGCCTATGCGATCGGCGCAAAGGAAGGTTTTGTTTATGTGCGCGCCGAATACCCGTTGGCCGTCGAGCGGCTGGAGCACGCGATTAAGCAGGCGCGCCAATATGGCCTTTTAGGGGAGAATATCCTAGGGTCCTCGTTTTCCTTTGATCTTTCCATTCGCATGGGGTCCGGCGCGTTCGTATGCGGCGAAGAGACCGCGCTGATCGCTTCCATTGAAGGAAACCGCGGAGAACCCCGGCCTCGTCCGCCTTTTCCCGCGCAGAAGGGGCTTTGGAGCAAGCCCACCGTGCTTAACAATGTGGAGACATACGCCAATGTCCCGCCAATCATTTTGCATGGCGGCACATGGTTTGCCGAGATCGGTACGGCGCAAGCCAAGGGCTCCAAGGTGTTCGCGTTGGCCGGCGCCATAAAATACACGGGATTGGTGGAAGTCCCGATTGGCACTCCCTTGGCCGAATTGATTTATGATATAGGCGGGGGGATCGTTTCGGGCCGTGAGTTCAAGGCCGCCCAGATCGGAGGGCCTTCCGGCGGATGCATTCCGCGCAAGCATTTGAACGTGCCCTTGAATTACGAGTCGCTCCTGGAATTAGGCGCCATTATGGGTTCGGGCGGCTTGATCGTTCTGGACGCGAATTCCTGCATGGTGGACGTGGCGCGGTTCTTTCTGGAGTTCGTCCAGGAAGAATCGTGCGGAAAATGCGTTCCTTGCCGCGAAGGGACCATGCGCATGCTCGAGATACTCAACCGCATCTGTTCGGGCCAGGGAACAATGCAGGACATTCCGGCGCTCGAAAAAATGGGGCAGCAGATCAAGGACACCTCGCTTTGCGGCCTGGGGCAAACGGCCTCCAACCCCGTGCTTTCCACACTGCGCCATTTCCGGCACGAATACGAATCCCACATTCTTCTGAAGCAATGCGATGCCGGGGTTTGCTCAAAACTCGTGCGGGCGCCCTGCCAAAGCGGTTGTCCCGCATCCGTGGATGTTCCGGGATTTATCTCCTATACGGGCGAGCGGCGTTTTGATGAGGCCCTGCGGTTGCACCGCGAACGCAATCCATTCGCCTCTGTTTGCGCGCGCGTTTGTTTCCATCCCTGCGAAACCAAATGCCGCCGCGCTTCGCTCGATTCGCCTGTTTCCATCCGCGGTGTAAAGCGATTTATGGTCGAACAAGAGAAGGCCCCTCAATTACCGGAAGTCCGGGTCAACGAAAAGAACGCTTCCAGGAAAATCGCGATTATCGGAGGCGGTCCGGCCGGTCTGACCTGCGCCTATTTTCTGGCGCGCTTGGGCTATAAACCCGTGCTGTTTGAAGCGGAAAACGAGCTTGGAGGCATGCTCGTTCAAACCATTCCCGCCTACCGGATGCCACGCGAGGAATTGAAAAAAGAAATCAAAATGATTCTTTCGCTGGGCGTTACGGTTAAGACCAAAGCGCGGCTGGGAAAGGATTTCACCTTGCCTTCCCTCCGGGCCGAAGGGTATGAAGCCGTGTTTGTGGGGGTTGGTGCCCCGGTGGGCGCGCGTCTTTCCATTCCGGGCGCAGATGCCGGCGGCGTGACAGACGCGCTGGAGTTTCTGCGACTGATCAGCGAAGGGAAAAAAGCGCAAATCGGAAAACGGGTCGCGGTTATCGGGGGCGGCAATGCGGCCATCGATGCCGCGCGGTCGGCCTTGCGCCTTGGCGCCGAGGTCACGCTAATTTACCGGCGGACCCGCGAGGAAATGCCGGCCTGGGATGAAGAGATCAATGATGCGTTGCGCGAAGGCGTGGTCCTTAAAACGCTGACCAACCCGGAATCCGTGACGGTGAAAGATGGAAAGGCGGTCGGAATTCTCTGCGCGGTCATGAAGCTGGGCGAATACGATGAAAGCGGCCGGCGCAAGCCCGTGAAAACCGATCAAACATTTACGGTGGATGCCGATACCGTTATTTTCGCAATTGGGCAAAAATGCGACCTGCCTTCCCTTCTTTCCGGCGTGGAGGTGGAGACGATCGGAAACATCCAGCTTCCGGTAAACCTGGTTACGGGAAGCACGTCGACGCCGTGGCTTTTCGCGGGCGGTGACGTTACGGCGGGCGCGGCGTCCGTTGTGGAAGCGGTCCGTGATGGCGAGAGAGCTGCTTTGGGCATCGATGCGTTACTTAACGGAGAGGCCAATCCCTTCTGGCGGGAACAGAAGAAGAATACGACCGCCTTTGATCCGAACGCCGATCCCGTTTCCGATCCGCGTGTCGCACAACCCGCGCTGGATATTGCGGAACGCAAGAATTCCTTCCGCGAGGTGGAGCAGGCGTGGACCGAACCCGTTGCCCTTGCCCAATGCAAGCGCTGCCTTCGGTGCGACTATGGGAAAAATTAATCATCCAAACTGGAAAGGATGGAGCTATGAAGATTACCATTGACGGCATTGCTTATCCGGCCCGCGCGGGCCAGACCGTTTTGGACGTGGCGCGCGAAAGCGGGATTTATATTCCTTCGCTCTGCTATCACCCGCGAACCGGGCCCGCCGGAAAATGTCGCGTGTGTGTCGCGGAGATCGAGGGCATGCGGGGGCTGCAGACTACATGCACCGTTGCCGTTAAAGACGGAATGAACATCCGGACCGACTCCGAAAAAGTGCGCGCCGCCCAGCGTCTGGTGGTCGATCTGCTCCTTTCGTCCGGCAAGCACGACTGTCTTGCCTGCGAACAGAACGGCGCTTGCGAGCTTCAGAACGCCGCCTACTTCCTGGGCATTGAACGCCCTTCCTTCGCTTTGGGCGAACCCGCCGCGGAGCAGGATGTGTCTTCGGAGGGAATTATCCGCGACCATGCCAAGTGCATCAAGTGCGGCCGCTGCATTGTCTCGTGCAATAATAATGTCATGCATGAGGTTATCGATTTTGGCTTTCGCGGCCAGGAGACCAAGGTTGTTTGCGATGACGACAAACCCATGGGCGAATCGTCCTGCGTCCAGTGCGGCGAATGCGTGCAGGTCTGCCCGGTGGGCGCCCTTGTTTTCAAGCCGAGCAAGGGGAAGGCGCGCCAGTGGGAAGTGCGGGAACAACGCGTGATCTGCCCCTACTGCGGAGTGGGCTGTAACATCGATGTGGCCGTGAAAGACAACAAAATTCTCTGGGCTCTGGGCACCGAGGAAAACTGGCAGAACCTGCCCAACCAAGGAATGCTCTGCGTCAAGGGACGTTTCGGACTGGATTTTGTGTCGCACCCCGATCGGTTGAAAACGCCCTTGATCCGCAAGGACGGCCGGCTCGTGGAGGCCTCCTGGGACGAAGCACTCGATTATGCCGCCTCACGGCTGAAGGAAGTGAAGGAGAAGAACGGGCCCGGCGCCATCGGCTGTTTCGCCTCCGCCAAGGTGACAAACGAAGAAAACTATTCCATGATGCGCTTTGCCCGCTCGGTAATCGGCACAAACAACGTGGATCATTGCGCCCGGCTTTGCCACGCCTCCACCGTGGCGGGACTGGCCGCCGTATTTGGTTCCGGCGCCATGACCAACAGCATGCAGGAAGCCGCCAAGTCGGATGTGATTCTTATTACCGGAAGCAACACCACGTGGTGCCATCCCGTCTTCGGCGGAATGATTAAGAAGGCCGTAAAGAAGAACGGCGTCAAGCTCATTGTCGTCGATCCCCGCGAAACCGATCTGGCCAAAGAGGCCACGATTTTTGCCCAGCAGAAGAGCGGGTCCGACGTGGCCTGGCTCATGGGCCTTCAGCACATTATCGTGCGCGAGGGTTGGCAGAAGCAGGACTATATCAACGAACGGTGCGAAGGATGGGATGAGTATCGTAAGTCGCTAGAATTCTATACGCCGCAAAAAGCGGAAGAACTCAGCGGCATTCCGCAGCAGACCCTGTACGAAATCGCAAAGCTCTTTGCCACGGGCGGGAAAGGCGCGATCTACTTCAGCATGGGAATCACACAGAGTTCCCATGGGGTGGACAACGTCAAAGCCGTTGCCAATCTTTCCATGATTACCGGAAACCTGGGAATTGAAGGAGGCGGCGTCAACCCGCTGCGCGGTCAATCGAACGTGCAGGGGGCCTGCGACATGGGAGCGCTTCCCAATGTCTTCACCGGGTACCAGCCGGTCCTTGACGAGAAAGTCCGGGCGAAGTTCGCCAAAGCGTGGGGACTGGATCCGGCCAAGATGGACGCACAGATCGGCAAGACCGTGACCACGATGGTGGAAGCCTGCGGCCAGGAGATCAAGGCACTCTACATC
Source organism: uncultured Fibrobacterota bacterium (assembly GCA_964455935.1). Taxonomy (GTDB): domain Bacteria; phylum Fibrobacterota; class CAYVZU01; order CAYVZU01; family CAYVZU01; genus CAYVZU01. The sequence continues at coordinate 4,950 of CAYVZU010000004.1, read as the reverse complement.
ATGGGCGAAAACCCCATGATTTCGGACCCAAATCTAAATCACGTCGAGCAGCAGCTTAAGAAACTGGACTTCCTTATTGTCCAGGACGTTTTCCTAACCGAAACCGCCCGCATGGCGGATGTGGTTTTGCCGGGCGAGGTGTTTGCCGAGAAGACAGGGACCTACACCAACACCGAACGCAGGGTGCAGATCAGCCGCGCCGCTGTCACGGGGCCTGCGGGGGCCAGGCAGGATTACGAGATCATCGCTGAAATCGCCAAGCGCCTGGGGTGCGCGGGTTTCCCGTCGACGCCCGAGGCCCTGTTTGCGGAGATAAAGGCGCTGACGCCTTCCTACGCCGGGATGACCTATGCCCGGCTCGAAAAGGAGGGGCTGCGCTGGCCCTGCCCAAGCGAAGAGCATCCGGGCACGCCGGTCCTTCATAAAGCGAATTTTACCCGCGGTAAAGGATTGCTCACAGTCATCGCGTACCGGCCGCCGACCGAGGAACCCGATGCGGATTATCCGCTGCGGCTCACGACCGGTCGGCTTCTGGAGCATTTTCATACCGGCACCATGAGCCGGCGCTCGAAGGTTCTGGATAGCCTGGTTCCGCACGGTGAAGTGGAAATGCATCCGCGGGATGCGGGCGCCCTTGGAATTGCCCATGGTGATGTCGTGGAGGTGAAGACGCGGCGGGGCGAGGTCAAAACGCGCGCCCTGGTGACGGAAGCCATTCATCAAGGCACCATTTTCATGGCGTTTCATTTTGCCGAGGCCGCGGCCAATCGCCTTACCATTGACGCCCTGGACCCGGTGGCCAAGATCCCGGAATTCAAGTGCTGTGCGGCGCGCGTGAACAAGACAGCACGATAAACCAAGAGGAGCAACCACATGGACTGGCTGGAACTTGAAAAATTATTTGCCCTCGCCATAGCGCGGGAAGCTGAGGCCAGGGAATTTTATTACAGTGCGGCCCAGAAAGTGGAGAATGCCAGCGTGAAGGCGATTTTCGCGGAGCTGGCCGAACAGGAGATTGGGCACGGCGAAATGCTGGAGCAATTCAAAGCCGACCCGAGCCTCACCATGAAAATGCAGGCCCCGAAGGCGGATTGGAAGATCGCGGAGACCACCGAATTGCCTGCGCTCAACATTGCCATCGCGCCCAAGGACGCCCTTGCCCTTGCCATGAAAAAAGAAGAGCAGGCCGTGAACTTTTATCGTTCCCTGGCGGTGGCGGCAAGCGATGCTGAGATGCGCAACATCTTCGAGAACTTTGCCAATATGGAGTTGAATCACAAGCAGAGGCTGGAAACTCTGTTTGTGGATATCGGGTTTCCCGAGGTGTTTTAGGCTGAAGCGCATGGGCGCCGTCATCAAAGGCGATGCGGCTCCCGTGTGACACTGGGATGAAATAAGCTAAGAACTTCACAATGGTCGAAGCCGGGTAATTCCATCTAATTTAATTGTTCCGGCGATAGGTCGAGCTCGACATGACGAAAAGAAATAAGAACACCGGACAGCCCCGTTCGCGAAACGCGGCGGGCCGGGCAACGCGCTCACCCATTCAGGAGGATCGAATGGACCAGGATTCCATCACCAATCTGATTCTCCGTGCCTCCAAGATGATCGAAGGAAAAAAGAGACTGCCCTGTCCCAAAGCCTTTGCGCTCGCCCGTAAATGTGGAATTTCGCTACCCGAAATGGCCGGCCTTTGCAACCGGCACGGAATTAAGATCAGCCAGTGCCTGCTGGGGTGTTTCCAATGAAAGCGGGCGTAAAACTTTATCTGTCATCGGACGACATTCCCGGCCTTTTTGGCAGCGGGAAATGGTTGCTGCTGGACGCAATCCGGCGCGAGGGGTCGTTGAAAAAGGCGGCAGACACCCTTAACCGGGGCTACCGAAAAGCCTGGGGCGATATCCGAGTGGCGGAAAAAGGACTGGGACAAATCCTGGTCAAAAAAACCAGGGGTGGAGTCAATCGGGGAACCGCCGAATTGACGGAATTTGGGTTAAGACTTCTTATGGCTTGGGATCGATATCATGCGGAAGTGACGCAGAGGGCACGGGAATCTTTCGATCGGCATATTCGGAAGCTTTTGCCTGATTGTGCGGCCGGAAAGGAATGAAGAACGGCATGAAGAGAATGGTTTTCGCGAGCCTATGGATTGGCGTAATGTGTGCCGCAGGAATTTCCGCCCAAAAACCGGGGGCGCAACAGCAAGGAATGGCGGAGGGCGGACTGTTGCGCATGGCCACAACCACAAGCACCGATAATTCGGGCCTGCTTAATGATCTTCTGCCGAAGTTCAAGAACAAGACAGGCATCGATGTCCAGGTGATTGCCGTGGGAACAGGCAAGGCCATCAAGCACGGGGAAAACGGGGACGTGGACCTGGTCTTTGTCCACGCGCGGAAAGCCGAGGATGAATTTGTCGCCAAGGGATTCGGCGTCAACAGGAAAGATGTCATGTATAACGATTTTGTGTTCCTAGGCCCCAAGTCGGATCCTGCAGGGATTGGGGGCGCCAAGGACTGCGCAAAAGCCTTTGGCGTCCTCGCAAAAAAGCAGGCGGCGTTTGTTTCGCGCGGCGACGAATCCGGGACTCACATTATGGAAAAAGACATTTGGAAAGCTGCCGGTGTTCAGCCCTCGGGGTCCTGGTATATGCAGGCCGGGCAGGGCATGGGCGCCGTGCTGGTGATAGCGGACGAAAAACAGGCCTACACCATCGCCGACCGGGGTACGTTCATCGCCTATGAGGATAAACTCAATTTGAAAATCGTTTGCGAAGGAGATGCGCGCTTGGCCAATCCTTACGGGATCATCGCGGTGAATCCGGATAAACACGGGCACGTGAAATATCGCGAGGCAATGCAGTTCATCGATTGGATTGTGTCGGCCCAAGGCCGGCAGGCCATTACTGGGTTCAAGGTGAAGGGGAAGCAGCTCTTCTTCACGTACCCCGAAAAGAAATGATGGACCCCTTATACAGCGCAATTGCCATTTCCCTGAAGGCGAGTGCGTGCGCAACCGTGATTTCCGCTTTCGTTGGCATTCCCCTGGGTACATGGTTTGCCATAAGCGATATCAGGGGAAAGCACCTGCTGGAGGCATGCCTCAACAGCCTTCTGGCCATTCCCACGGTGGTGGTGGGCCTGGCTCTCTATACGCTTCTGTCCAGGGCCGGGTTGCTGGGAAATTTTGGTCTGCTGTTTACCGTGCAGGCCATTGTCATTGGCCAGGCAGTGCTCGCGACCCCCATCATGATCAGTTACACCGCATCCGCGATCAGCGGAGTGGATTCTGGGGCGCGCGAAACCGCGGTCACGCTGGGCGCCGGGCGAATTGCGGTCCTGCGCGTTCTGATCGTGGAGGCGCGATATGGAATATTCGCGGGGGTCGCCGCGGCCTTCGGCCGCCTCATTGGCGAAGTGGGCGTTTCCATGATGCTGGGCGGAAATATTTTTGGGGTCACACGCACCATGACCACGGCCATCGCATTGGAGACTTCGAAAGGCGAATTCATGATGGGCCTGAAACTGGGGGGAATTCTTCTGGCTTTGGCCCTTTTCGTTAATTTTATTCTGCGGTATTTCAGAGGGCGAATCGAGCGATGGTCCTTTTCCAGAGCATAAAGAAGTATTACGGCGACCGGCTGGTCCTCGATATACCGCATCTTTCCCTTGCCGCGGGCGCGATGCACATTGTGATCGGACCCAACGGGTCGGGCAAAACGACCCTGCTGCGGCTGATCATGGGGCTCGAGAAGCCCGATTCCGGGGCCATCGAGTGGAAGGTCCGCGCACCGGACATGGGTTATTGCTTTCAAAAACCGTTCATGTTTGCGGGCAGCGTCAGGAAAAATGTCGCGTTTGGCTTGGCGACAAATAGAAATATCCGCGACGAAGATTCATTGGAAGCGCTCATGCGACAATACGGCATTGCCCATCTGGCAGGCCGGGAGGCAAAACGTCTTTCGGCCGGGGAAATGCAGCGGGTGGCGCTGGCCAGGACGATGGCGCGCAAGCCGCGATTATTGTTGTTGGACGAACCCCTTGCCAACCTCGAACCCGATTCCGTGGAAGCCGTGGAAGGCCTGCTGCGCCAAATGGCGGCCGACTCCACGACCATCATCATGACTACGCATCTTGTGGGCCGCGCCGCTGATCTTGGCGGCCGCATTCTCCGGTTGGAGTCAGGCCGATTGGGGCCGGGTGAAATCCAGAACGTGTACCGCGGTCATCTGGTGGAAGCGGGAGACGAAATCGAATTCCATCTTTCGGCCGGCCCCAAAATGAAAGTCGCCACAACCATCCGCGGCGCGGCCCGAATCGCCATTTCCCCCCACGATGTGGTGCTCTCCACCGGCCCGCTTCATTCGAGCATGCGCAACTCGTTTCAAGGTACGGTGTCGGTGCTGCGGGAGATCAACGGGCTTGTTTGCGCCACCGTGGACATTGGGTGCAAACTGGAGTCCCATATCACGCATGCTTCGGCGCGCGACTTGGGATTGAGCGTGGGCTCCACCGTATTCGCCTCGTTCAAAGCTTCGGCCGTAAAGGTGTTTCAATGAAAACGATTGTAGTAAGCGGCTCGTGCTCCAATGTGGGCAAGACTACGCTGGTTGACGAATTGATGCGACTGATTCCCGGCGGCGCAGCCGCCAAAATTGGACACGGACGGGAGAAGAACGGAAGGCGGCAGATTTTCTTTCATCCGGGTACTCCTTTTGCGGAGATTCAAAGGGCATGCGGCCCGTGCCAATACCTGATTCTGGAGAGCAATTCCATTTTACGAGAAATTACACCTGATCTCTGCATTTTTCTCCAAGGCACAACGGACAAACCTTCGGCCCAACTGGCCCGCGAAGAAGCGGACTTGCGAAGCGGTGAGCAAGTCTCCAGCTCCAAAATCGAAGAATTGGCCGGACGTTTGGGATTGCAGGCTTCCATGCTGCGAAAGGTC